>NZ_JAPFGW010000005.1:0-257821 GCF_059803595.1 Blastomonas sp. 34TW | reverse complement strand
GTCATCAAGACGCTTGCCGGATACGACTTCTCGTTCCAGCCATCTTTGGACCGCAACCGGGTCATGGCATTGGCGGGCCTCGACTTTATCAATCGCGCAGAAGTTGTGCATCTGCTGGGGCCGCCGGGGACAGGCAAAAGTCACATAGCGACAGCCCTCGCAGTCGAGGCCGTCAAATCTGGCAAGAGCGTCTACTTTATCCCGCTGGCGGACCTGATCGCTGCGCTTGCCAAGGCCGAACGCGAGGGAACGTTGCGCGAGAAAATCCGCTTCCTGTGTCGTGCATCGCTGCTCGTTGTAGACGAAATCGGCTATCTGCCCGTCACCCCCGGCGGCGGTAATCTCTTCTTCCAGCTCGTCAACGCCCGTTATGAAAAGGGTGCCATGATCCTCACCTCCAACCGCGGCTTCGCGGAATGGGGTGACGTCTTTGGCGATCCTGTCGTCGCTACCGCGCTGCTCGACCGCCTTCTGCACCATGCTGTTGTCATCCAGATCGAGGGATCCAGCTACCGCATGCGCCAACACGCAGACCTGCTGCCCGAGCATGTCCGGGCCACGCCATCCCTCAACCCGCCACCCCAGCAAAAGCGACGCGGGCGGCCACCTCTCAAGGACAGGCAGGATCAACACTCCGGCTGATCACCGATAAACCCCCTCCGCCAAACCAGGGAATTTTAGATGCCCACTTTTGCGGAATCTTCAGGGCCCGTTGACACGCGGTGCGATACCAGTTGATCGGTTCATGATAGGCGGCCTGCGGGGGCACCTGCACAAAGTCGTTCATCGGGCTGTAGAACGCGGCATCGCCGCCGATGTTGAACGTGGCACCGCTGGCAGTGATGACGGCATCGGCAGATGCAATGGCAAGCACCGGATCGGTTGCAACCGGCGCTGCGGTCATGTCCTCGGGCAGACCTTCGCACTGGTCGATGTTGAACACCGTGAACCGCTTGAGGAAAGCCACGGTCCTGGCTTCACGGTCTTCGCCTTTCGCCTGTTCGGCTTCGGCCTTGGGCGTGAAGCGATCGGCATAGCAGACGGTCGTGCCCTTCTCGCCCTTGCGGACATTGCCGCCAGCGGCCTGTGCCTGACGATAGGTCAGCCAGCGCTGTGATGCGTAGCCTTTCATCACAACCTCGGCCCACAGGATCAGGACGTTGATGCCGGAGTAGCGCCGGTCGCTTGCTGCATTGTGCGGCATGGTGCAGCCGCACAGCGATGTATCCCAGGGCTGGACCCAAGGTAGCCGTCCCTGCTCGAGCTCGGCGATGATGCGCTGTGTGACCTCGTTATAGAGGCTGTTGCGGGTGGTAGTGTGTTCCATGGCCTTGTCTCCTTCCATCCGGCCCCGGCCCGAAAGGGGCGCTGGGGGGCGGCGAGACGAGCTGGCAGCCACGCTGCAACGGACAGCGCGCATGGCGCAGCCACCGGAACGAAGAGTAGGATCCGCAACGCGGGTTGCGCGCTGGCCTGGCGTGGCTAGAGGCAATGGACGCACCGCTAGCGTCCCGCCCGAACGGGGCAAACACCGCCGCAAAGCGGCGTCCGCAGATGCGCTGCTGAATGCCAAAACACCGTGAGACGTGGTGAGCAGGAATATTCTGCTTACGCTGCCAATTCCTCCAGCAAACCAGCAGCGCTCCCCTGCCCCAATCCTTGCGAAAACACCGCCGGTGGCTCGATTGACGTGCAGCGACCAATCGTCATTCTCGATCGCAGGCAGGGGCAGATCACATCATCGGATGGAGACATTGGCCATGGCATCCCATGCACCCGACAGGTTCTTGAGGCTGAACACCGTGCTCGATCGCACCGGGCTCTCACGTGCTACGCTTTACCGCAAGATCCAGGCAGGCACGTTCCCGAAGCAGATCAAGATTGCAGAGCGGTGCTGCGGGTGGCGCGAGTCCGCCATCGAGGAATGGCTGAAGAATCCGATGTTCTATGAGGCAGCAAACTAGCAGCAGTGAACCGCAGTCAGGCGGCGTAGTGCTCGAGCTCCGGGAACAAGGGCAACGGCGCAGGCGCTGACCTATCGATCATCGCGCTGCAGTAGAGGCCGACATTGAGCCACTCGACAGACCAGTGGATATCGACCCGCTCGCCCTCGATGCGCACGATGGCTGCGCCCTCGCGCTCGACCGACCAGACACAGCGCAGATGTTCGTCATAGGTGCCCAGCAGCAAGCTGCCGTCGCTGATACCGACGAGGAACCGGTCGTCATCGTCGAACGGCACCTGCAGCACGGCCTCGATATCGCCGTTCACCTCCAGGCGTGGACAGCCCGGCACAGGCAAAATCGTGATGCTCATCGCAGAATCGCCTTTCCTACATGAGAACAAATGTGGAACATTATCACTTATGAAGGAGTCTGCAATGGTCATTATCGATGGATCGTTCCTGATGGGAATCGCTGCCGTGCTGTCGAGTATCGCCACGCTTTGGCGTGCGTTGCGCGATCGCCCTGCTCCAAGCCATGAGCCTTGCAGAAAAATGTGCCGTAGGCCGTCTGCATGTTCGATGGCGCGATTACTTGCCCGAAGTGGCGTAGATCAACCGTAGACCAGCGGAATTGATCGAGATACAGTCAAAGGATGCGCAGCCCCGACCGGTATAAAATCGAGTTTACGATCATTGCGCTGACCATGATCGCTGCAGCAGTCTTATCGATCAGTCCGCTTTAGATAACAGAGCTCGCCGGACTGGTTGCAGTCGTGACGCAAGCGCTTCATCCACAGATTTTGTGGATCATGACGCAAATCTGGATCGCTTGTTGTTCGATGACGCGATAGGTGTATCAAATCATTCAATGAAAAGATCGGGCACGCATCCATGACAGAACATTCGGCAGAGCAGCTTTTGACGCTCACCGCAGATATCGTTGCCGCGCTTGTGGGGAACAATAGTGTCGCAGTCGGCGATATCGCCACGCTGATCGAGAATGTTCATGCCGCATTGGCAGGCCTATCATCTGCCGAAACGCCTGAGCCGGAAGTCGTACGCCCAGAGCCTGCGGTATCGATCCGCTCGTCGGTAAAGCCCGACTATATCGTCTGCCTGGAAGACGGCAAAAAGTTGAAGATGCTCAAACGACACCTTGCCGTTCATTACAACATGACGCCCGAGGAATATCGCCAGCGCTGGGGCCTGCCCGCCGATTATCCCATGGTGGCTCGATCTTACGCCGAAAGGCGCCGCGAGCTTGCCAAGACGATCGGTCTTGGCCGCAGCCCCAATGCAGGACGAGGGCGCAAGAAGGCAAGTTCAGCCGCAAAGTAGGCTTATTGCACTGTGGCGCAACCAGGGCCAGCCGCATATAGTGCAAAAACTGAACTTCGCATTGGAATCATCGAGCGGACCCACGCTAATTGTGTTTTCCGATTGCCGAGTTTTTGCTCCCATATGGCAGCTGCCAACCGGAAATTCTTTTGGGGTTAAATCTGGCTCAAAAACTCCTCTTGGTGCTGTTAATATCTTGTCATGTTGCTTTAAGCAGGTTATCGATAGGCGGGATCGATGGTCGGCATAAGGGGGGGCTTACTTTGCGATATACTGCTGCAGATGTGGGACGCCGACGCACGATGCAGAAAAAGCCCTGAAATGATTAGTGGATGTCTGTGGCAGCCCGATATCGATCCGGGTAAAGATGGCGTGCACGTCCTGGTCGTCGGCGTGGGCGAATATGAGGCCGGCCTTCCTCCCATATCCGGTGCCAACCACAGCGCGGCACGGGCAGCAATGTGGTGGGCGAAAGCAGGCGACAAGCTTTTAGAAAATCAAAAGCTGGCTTCGATTCAAGTGTTAATCTCAGCCGAGACGCGGCCGGTTATTGAGATGCCCGACCGCTCCCTACTCGAACCGGGTATCCCCACTCGCACAGCCGTAGTCAGTGCTTTCCACCGCTGGATGGAACTCGGCAAAGTCGGCGCGCTGGCTGTTGTGCATTGGATTGGGCACGGAGCGTTGGTGGGCGTTAGTGGTGAGCGCATCCAGCACGCCCTGTTCTGCCACGATGTCGACCCTGTTTCGCGCCTACCAGCAGCGCTCGATTGGACATTGACTCGCTATGAGATCGACGACGTCCTCGGTGAGCGTGCTATGTGCTTCATAGACACATGCCGCAACACGCGCAGCGACCTGACCCTTCCATTTCTGCACGGCCCTTGGGTGCGGGAGTGGCCTGGTAGGGCGCGGAAATCCTATATCTATTATGGTGCGGCAGCCGGCGATCAAACGCCCTGCAAAGACGTAAAAGTGCTCGCCGCGCAATACCCGTCGAGCGATGCTATCGAGAGTTGGCAACGAACCCGGGGTCGCTTCAGCGCCGGCTCGGTGTTTACCGAAGCCATGCTTTGTGCGCTGGATGGGATCGGGGCCGAAGCGATAGATGAGAGCCTTGGTCCGGCGGTCTATGAGCACCGCATCCCTGACATTCTCGCTCACCGGATCCGCCTATGGGCCCGCCATCATGCTACGGATTTCAATGGCTGGGAACTTACGCCGACATCCGACAGTCCCGCTTGTTGGCAAGATAGGCCATTACTGCGAGCCCCCAATCCAGCTTCTAATGTCACAATCCGCTTGCCGAATACAAAGGGAGTGGCCAATCTGCGCTTCGGCCCAATCGATTTGGGAGGTGCTGTTCATCGCGACGCCTATTTTACTGCTGAGGGATGGAACCTAGACGTCGACCACGGCGACTATACGGTCACCGCCATCGGCAAGGTTCCCGTGGGCGACGAAGAAAAGACTTTTGAAGGCTCGTTCCACGCGATTCACCTTAAGCACAGTGTCGATCTGAAAGAAAAGGAGCGCAGATGAGCCGGAACAGCGCACCAATTTACCTCGAATGCCGATCGGACCAACCGGGTTTTCCCCAGCGCCATCTGCTGACGAAGACAGAACATCTGCGACTGGATGTGGGGTCATGGTATTGCGATGTGCGTGCGCCGAATGGTGCGCAGGCCTCTTTTGAGATCGAGGCCGACGGCAGCGCGCAATCCTATCGAGAGTTCGTTCGCCGGCTGGAGGAAGCGTCCGGGCACAGTGATCTCCTCAGGAGTCCGTTAAAAGAGGGTAGGCAGTCATCCCTTGAGGAGGTTGCCGTAGGCGCTTGGTCCGAGGGCAAGATGCTCGGCGAGCACGACTGGACCTTGGCAGAGAGGGTCCGTGAGGGCCAGAGTTACCTCGTCGCTTCACCCATTGGCGCAACTCAGATCGATTACTTACAATTTGCGATCGTCAATGGTGTGTCCATGATTGTGCGGTGTCCATCCAAAGGCGATGTCGAATTTCAGTGTGAGCGTTTCGACTCAATCTATCCGGTCAGACCGCTGTTTTCCGTTAGCACAGTTGATGTCACGGCCTATTGGGGTTTTTCGCGAAACGGAGCATCAAAGGCCGCCTTCAGACAAGGACAAAAGCTGGCGGACCGCGCGATCCGCGCTCGCTCAACCCTTGGCGAGATTGTCGCGGCGGCGCATTGGGCCATCAGCTACGGCATCGACGATGACCGTCTTGGCGTCATCCATGATCGGCTCGATGAATTCGAGTGGGATATCGACGCCCGCATCATGGGCTGGATTCTCGCAGCGTCATTGCAGGACAAATCAACCGAGAAACTCACGCAACGGTTTCTAGCCATCGCCAGTTTGGTGCTAGATGATACCCCGATCTACACGGGTACAGTCCGCCTGCTCAGTGAACGCCTGCCCGCAATGGTTGGCGCGTCGAGGCGTCATATCAGCGAGGACAACGGCGTAAGGCGAACATTTAATCGGCTCTGGACGTTAGCTTCGGCGATGGCTTGGGACACGGAATACACCAGTTTTCGGGGCATTCGCCCCGATGAGCCTGACGCATTTGCCTGGACCGCTCATCTCGACGAGCGGTCAAAAAAAAAATGTGCGATGGTCCGAGCAAGTTCGTAGCCATCTTCTTCGGACATACTGGGGCAACAGACCGCCGGACGAAGAACCGGCTTTCCAGACCAATGACGTCCGGCGCCCGCGGATTCAAGAGATCGACAATTTGGGGCGCGCCTATGCAACCGGCCGCCGGAAAGACGCGGTTGCTCGCGTCTGGCTGAAGCCCGGTTCAGGCAAGATCACCGTCAATGGTAAAGACCAGAATGTCTATTTTGCGCGCCCGACGCTTCGGCTCATCATCAATCAGCCGTTCGACATTACCGATCGCTCGGGTCAATATGACGTTTTTTGCACGGTGCATGGCGGAGGGCTGTCAGGCCAAGCTGGCGCGCTGAAGCACGGCATCGCACATGCGCTTACGCGATATGAGCCAGTTCTGCGCCCGCTGATCAAGGCTGCCGGATTTCTGACCCGCGATCCCCGCGTGGTCGAACGCAAAAAGCCTGGCCGCAAAAAGGCGCGGAAGAGCTTTCAATTCTCTAAACGATAGGTTGTGCGTTAGAGCGGAGTGGATCGACAATGTTTGAAGAATCGATCGTCGTTCGCGTTCCTGTTTCTGGCTCGAAGGCCGATGGCTCTATGCGGGGGATGGGTGCCTTGCTCCCACCCATCGGAGATGGCGAGACTGCGATGATGTTTGCTGACGGCATTAGCGTTTCGGTCGAGAAGCTGGACGATGTTCAGCGGAAACAGCGCCAGGCCGAGCCAGGCGTCGCGGTCGGAACGGCCATGCCCATCCGGCTCATCAAGCCGATAGTGGACGATAATCTTCACCCCGAAAGCGAACATCTTTGGGGTTTGGAAGCCGTGGGCGCGACGAAGACCAGATGGACTGGCGAGGGCATTCGCGTTGCAATTCTCGATACCGGCATCGACCGTAGCCACGATGCATTTGCAGGGCTCCCCTTGAACGACGACAACGTCGCTGATTTTACGGACGAAGGGATCGACGACGTCGATGGCCACGGAACCCACTGCGCTGGTACGGTGTTTGGACGCCCAGTCAACGGCGTCAGGATCGGAGTTGCCCAAGGGATCAACGATGTCCTGATCGGCAAGGTTCTAGGTGAGCAGTCGAGCACATCGGCAATGCTCTTTCGGGCGCTTGAATGGGCAATCGATCGCAGAGCCAACGTGATCTCAATGTCTTTGGGGTTCGATTTCCCCGCTATGGTGGCCAACTTGACAAAAAACGGATGGCCATTGGATCTCGCAGTCTCGAAGACGCTGCTTGCCTTCCGCGGCAACCTCGAAGTTCTTAATGTGATTATGCTTAAGATCGAGGCACTTGCGCGCGCCGGAACCGATATCGCAGGCTATGGAGGAACGTTGGTCGTTGCCGCGACAGGTAATGAGAGCCGGGCGGACGAAGATCAAGATTTTCGAATCGGCGCTTCGCTTCCCTCTGCGAGCGCCGGGGTCTGCTCGGTCGGGGCTCTGGCCTCTGACGGAGCGGGCAAGTTCACGATCGCACCATTCTCCAACGGAGGAGCAACCTTCTGTGCGCCGGGTGTGAACATTGTCTCGGCGAAGGCTGGGGGCGGGTTAGTGGCGATGAGCGGAACCAGCATGGCAGCTCCCCACGCGGCGGGAGTTGCGGCCCTATGGGCGCAGCGGATGCTGACAGAAGGCAGCCTCAATATCCCCTCTGCGGTCCAAGGTCGGATGTCGGCTTTCGCAGACCGCAGCAGGATCGTCGGTGCCGATCCCTTTGCGTGCGGGGACGGGCTCATTGTCGCCCCTTAGGTATCAAGCCCAGCTACGATTTGATACCAACAAGTCATCGTTCATCCGCTCGAGTTATAGGTTAATAGCCTGCTTTTCTAGGCGTTTCACAAGTATGACACAAAGGTTGACCATTTTGACCATGTGCAAAACGGACCTGCAATACGCGCGAAAACGGGCGCTCGCCCGTAGCCAAAATAATGGCACGGCGGAAGAGCGAATATGGCCGGAGAGATGAACCATAGTTTCCTGTATCTCCGATTGCAGAGTCAGCCCTTGCCGCGAGCACAATTAATGCACCGCGCCGACGCTAACCTATGTAACGCACGCGAGCTAACCCGGCCGGCTTTTGCTACCTTATTTCCTCCTCTGAGGCTTTTAACCCGGGTTCTGAGCATGAATCATGTGAATCATAGCGTCATGCCGCCCAGACTTGTTTCGCGCTTCATTCGGCCGATGGATCAGCGGGGCTACAGCGGTCGAGCATATAGCGCGTGTCGCCGGGCAGGACAGAGATCGTGACGCGATCCGCCTCGGTGGCATCGGGTGCACCGTCGCTTGTTCGCGGGGTCCATGGTGCTGGGCATTGCCGTGCCACAACCCGCACCTGTCCACCATAGGCGCGGCGCACCTGATCGGCAACCACTGCAAGCCATGCGGCGCGGCGGTTGGCTGCGGCCGGGAGGGTCTCGCCTTCGCCGAGCGGCATTTCAAGAACCACAGCGGCGAAGGCTGGCACTTTAATGGGGCAATCCTGTTCCTCGCAGCTGTCGCTTTCGTTGGCGCGTAGATCGGCCTGCTTAAGCCAATCGGAGAGCTGAGCGATCTGTCGCGTGGGCACAACAAGCGCATCGCCGAGTTCCTCATAATCAAGCTGCGGCAATCCGCGGATGCGCAAGCGCAGCTCGAGCCGCGACCCGGCGCCCGGTTGACCAGCTTCGTCAGCGCCGAACAGGCGTCGCGGTGTGGCGACCACGAACCGGTCCAGCGGGATCGGAGCTTCGATCTCGCCCTGGGCCGGATGGTCAGTATCTTCGCTAGACTGGGGCAACGGAATCGCTCTGACTTTGCGGGAGTGCATCAAGCCGGCGCATGCGGCGATGCTGTCCTGCGCCTTGCGATATTTGAAGAAAACCGGCCATATGCTCAGATCGGCCAGCGCGGTGTAGAGCCCGTCGCGCAAGAAGTGCCCGTCGCAACTGGCAAGCTGCCGATCATCTGGATGCATGAAGGGCGAGGTTACCTCAATGCTAAGGTCCGGGTGATTCAACAGCGTGAACAAAATTGACTGCAGGTCGTCACGCAGCCGGTCACGGTAATCGTCTTGCGCTTTCGACACCACCTCGAGAGCGGACTCCAGCAACGTCTCCGTGGCTTTGAGACGTGCGGTGCTGGCGCGATACTCCTCGAGCGTCCAGTCGCCGGTGTCCAAACCCTGCTTCAGTTCTGTTTCGGCGGCCCTCCGGCTGACCTTCAGATACTTGCGCTGCGCGGCGGTAAGCGTCGGAAGAGCGGTGGCGCGAACCTCTTCCATTGGCGGTGCCGCTTTAAGCAGTTTTTCAAGGGCGTCGATGGCCCGTGTGTGTTCGGTGGTCGCGTCGGACAGCACTATGCGTCTTGCGCGCTCTGCTTTCCGTTCGTTGCTGCGCGCGGATTCAAAGGCGATCTGGGCAGCGTCGATGCCGGTGGGGATTACGTCGTACATGCCAATCGCGTCTATCTCGACTCGGTCGTTGACGGCCTTGCCAACTCCGTCAGCTTTGGCGATGCGAGGGTTGGTGTCCCCTTGGGCAAGCACGTAGATTTCCGCATCGGGCAGCCGCATGCGCAGTTCGCCCTTGATTCTCTCGCCGCGTCGTCGCGAGAGCGCAAGGTTCTCATTCTCGCCGAGCCCGCTATCGGTGTGGCCGGTGACCAGCAGCCGCGAAGCGTTGCAGTACCGCAAGGCTTGGACCGCGTTGCCGAGCATGAGCGATCCTTCAACCGTGGGCATGTCGCTGTTAGCCAGAAAGCTGACAGAATGTGGCGTGCACAGCGGTGGTGGTGGTGGTGGTGGTGGCGGCGGTGGTGGCGGTGGAGGCGGTGGAGGCGGTGGAGGCGTGCTGCGCTGGAACCCGGCCTCGCGGCTGTCGAGCGCGCGGCTGTCGATACGGCCCCAGTCGGCTGTTTTGGAATCGCTGCAGCCTTGCGCGGTAGGGTCCTTGTCGCAATCCGCATCAAAGTCGCCGGAGGGGAAATGGTTCGGGCCGCCGGGGACGCTCTCGAAATCACCACCGCCCCAATCCGACCCGTCGTCGACCACGCTACCTTCCTCCGCACCGTCGGAGTTTGCCCCGGCATCTTCGCTGCCGCCCCGATAGACCTTCTCGCTTCCCTCGGCACCGAACCCGCCATCCGCTCGAGGAGCGCTCTCACCCGCAGTTTCAGGCTCTGAGGCCGGGCCTACGAAGATACTGGTGAAAGCGACTAACCCGCTAATTGCCAGTGTGGCGAGACCGATCAGTACCATCAGCTGTTTGTCGTTGCGACCTATCCAGCTCCACAACTGCGCGAGCAGGCCAGAGGATTGTAACTGGGGCTTGCCCTGAGGTTGAGCCTGACGCTGTGGCTGGTCCGGGGCCTGTTCATCGCCACCCGTTCCCGCAGCAGCTGCTGCTGCAGCCCCTGCCGCAGTTGCCGCCGCTGCCGCTGCAGCGGCAACCTCCGCCGAAGTCGCTTGCACAGTCAGCAGCGGACCCAGCTGGTCGTGCGGCAGGCTGGAATAGATCACCGGGATCGAAAAGCTCAGCCGAAACCACTCTGGTTCATTTAGCGCAGTGAAGATCGCGTGGCGCGCCAGGGTTGCCGCCTCGGTCGGACCGATCTCGATGCGGCCGGTGACGCTGTCGACTCGCGTCAGTGCCTCGTAGAAATGCCGGGCAAAATGCCGCGCGACATTGTCGGGAACGTCGCTGCGCATCGCCACGACGTACGGCACACGGCTGCGTATCAACTCGCGCGCGACGCCGGTGAAATAGGCGGCGAGTTCTGACTGGCCGGTCCCACAGGCATTGAGAAAAACCAGCGAAGGCAGCGAATTGTCGAGTGCCTGCCTGAACTGTTTTTCGTAGATGCGCTGCAATCGCTGCGGATTGCGGTGATGGACTTCGATGAAGTGTTTGCCGCGCTCGGCATCGAATCCGCCATGCCCAACGAAGTGGATGATGTCCCAGTGGTCGCGCGCGAGCTGCTCTACCACCCCTCTAGCGGTCGCCCTAGGCATCACGGTCCAATGGATCAGCCTGCCGCCTGCAGGAGGCACCTCGATGATCGAATCTGGCGCGTCGGGCACGTCTGCCTCTGACAGCCCCGTCACCGCTTCAACCTCCTTGGCGATGTTGAGCGGGCGCAAAGGATCGGAATTAGCACCGAGCAGCAGTCCGCTGGGGGTCCGCTCGAGCCGCGACTTTGGTGCTTCGCCTGGAAGATCAACCGGTTGGAAGTAACGCGAAATCCGGGTGGCACGCGTGTTGGCAAGGAAATTGCCGCTGTTCTCGTCGGGTAGGGCTATGAGTTCGAAGGGTGCGTCAGCGATTTCAGGGCAATTGGTGAGATCGAAACGCAGTTCGATGCCACTTGCCGACACCTTTTTGACAAGGTGTTTCTTGAGGCCGTCGGACAGCCAATCATCGTACAGGCGCTGGCCGATCTTCTCAAGGTCAGTCAGCGACACGATCTCGATCGCGCTGCCTTCGGCGTCATCACCTTTCGCGCGTCGGTAGATGATGCCGCGGGTGCCAGCTGCGCCAGGTGGTACGCCATTGACGCTCAGGTCGGCGAGCGGGTGGGGCACGTCGCAATCACGAGCAAACCTTGCTGCCTCCTTCCCGTTCAGCTTGGCGGATTGGATGAAGCGGCCCAGTGTGCTGGCGGCACTCAGCCTGATGTCAACAACCTGCCTTGCCACCCTCAGCCCCTTGGGACAGCGAACGCGCGCTGGTTGTCGAAAGCCGGATCGACCCCGCCAAAGCGCACAATTTGCGGTGATTGGTCTAGCCGGATGCGTTTCAGGATTTCGCGATGGAGCTCGGCATGGGTGCCCTGGAATGCGCCATCGCTCCACACCTCCAGCAGCTTTTCGGTGAAATGGCCGTTTGTCTCGCCGTCGTGACTAAACTGGTGGTCCATGCAGCCGCTGAGATGGACTACCGCTGCCGCAACAGGAAACTGCGTCTCGTTGTGAACAGACTTCCACCCGTGCTCGAACAGGACTTTCTCGGTCTTCTGGTACTGATCCTGATTGCACTCATAGGTACGCTCAGCGATGGTCGATGGCATCGCGCGAATCCGGGGTATCGCTTCGGCTACCGTTCGGCTGGCCGCCCGGTTGCCGCGGTACACCGAGCCGCTGTGGCAGGAATCCGAGACCAGAATGATCCGCACCCCGGCGGCAAAACGGCCCAAGCAAACGTAGATTTCATCGTCGATCAGCTGACTGTCAAACAAGCACCAGGTCTCGTCCATCTCATCGGGCTCGTCCCCGCTCCAGTCCTTGATCTGTCCGCCATGGCCTGCATAGGTAAGCATGAAACTGTCGCCTGCACAGGCCTCTGCCGCAGCTTGTTCGAGCCCGCTGAGTACCGCCGCGCGGGTCGCATCGGCAGTGAGCAGCAATTCAGGAACGTACCCGTTGTGGCGCGCGATGGCTGCCATGGCATGGGCATCGGCCTCGCAGGCGACCAGCCTGCCATCCCATCCGCTATAATGCTCCGGATCGACGTGGTTGACCCCGATATGGAGCGAGCGCCCCCGCCTGGTGGCAGAGTTCGGGGTCATGCCTGTGCGCCCAGCAACGCATATGCGCGGCGCTCCGCGCCTGGGTGGCGTTCTATTGCCGCAAAACTAAACATATGCACCATTGGCATCATCCCTATGGTTCCGACGTGCGCCATTCCCATGTTTGCCCGTCGTCGTGTTACAGCATGGCCACCGAGCCCACAGCGCGGGCGGTCAGATGTTGATCGTCAAATGTCCGGGCGTTTCCGTAGGGAAAACGCAGTCATAGTCCCACTGCGCCCTCAGCCCTGCCTCGTCCCACGGCGTGGTGCGTTCGGTGGCATAATTGAAATACAGCGTTTTGGTGCCGACCGGACCGAAGCGCAAAAGCCGGGCGATGCACTCGGGATCGGGGTGGCCAAAACGCGAGCCGTTGGTCGAGATCGCGAAACGACGGCAATTGAGCCGCTCCAGCAACCTCTGGGTGAGATTGCCGCGGCTGCCGTGGTGTGACAGCTTGAACAGGTCGATCCGTGCCCGCCCGTCCTCGCCCGCCGCCATGGTCAGCCCTTCCTCTATCAGGTCGGCATGTGCGTCGGCGGTGAGCAGCACTCGCTTGTCACAATATTCCGCGATCATCGCGATCGACGAGCCGTTAGCCTCGCTGGTGTCGTTGCCGCCCGGTGCGGCGAGCGCCTCGACATCAAGGATTGCAGGCATCGGCCGCTTGGATAGCGGGGCCAGTGCGATATTGGCGGACAAGGGGCTGGCGTCGCCGTCGTCCTGCCCTGCGCGCCATTTCTGCCATTTGCGGCGCAGTTCCTCAAGCTTTCCGCGATCTGGCGAGATGAGGGTGAGGGTCAGCCCGGCAAAAACAAAAGGTTCGCCCCGAGCCTCGATCAGCACTGGGCCGCCATTAAAGGCTTCATTGACCTGCCAGCCCAGTTTATTGAGAAGCAGGCTGTATTCGTCCGCGCCCTTAAACCCCAGCGGCGCGAAGCCGCCTAGCGGGGTGAGCCGTTCAAGCTGGGTAAAGCCGTTATACCACACCGCTTTCGGCACTAGCGGAGAACCCTTTTCGGCCATGGCGATAAGGCCGTCGAGATGATCGGAATCGATGTGGCTGAGCACCATAAGGTCGACTGCCTCGCCGCGAGCGACCACGGCCTCCAGCGCCGCTTCCAGATGCGGCCAAGTTGCGCGTCGGCCACCGTCGATCAACACGTGGCGCAGATTCTCCTCGTCCTCGCCGTAATCGAGTAACAGGCAATCCCCCTCATTGGCGGGGAGCATGGTGAGGCGGAATACGCTCATGGCGCGATCACCCGGCCACGGCCGAACTCGGTCTGGCTGGCGGGGTGAGGTAAGCCATTGGTGGTGGCCGACAGGTAGAGCCGTTCGCGCACCTTCTGGGCGGTGGGCTTGGGGTCGAGCAGTTTTAGCTGTTGCCACCACAGCACCGCGACGCCCGCCACATGGGGGCAGGCCATGCTGGTGCCGCTCAGCATGACGAGATCGCCGGTGCCTGCCTTGGCGGAAAGAATATCGACTCCCGGCGCGCACAGATCCACATTGATGTTGGAGAAAGATGCAAGGCGGAGGTCTTCTCCGTCTTGCTCTATCGCCCCGATCGCCTCGACGCCCTCGGACGCGCTTGGCAGGCTGGCGGAGATCGCGGCGGGCTTGGCGTCGAAATGGCGCGATTCATTGCCGGAGGCGGCGATTACCAAGGCATCGCGACCAAAGGGGCTCTGCGCTTCGAGAAAGTCGATCAGCGCATCGAAGGCGCGTAAATTCTGCGCGAAAGCGACCAGCGCCTCGGACGCAGCCGCGTCTGGGGCAAAATCATACCATTCTATCAGACGCTGAACCATGCCGGGATAGTCAAAGCCAAGCGACATAGAGATGACCTGCGCCTGGTGCTGCGCAGCCCAGTTAATCGCGTCGAACAGCCACTTGGTTTCGCTCTTGCCGTCATCGGCAAGCACCTTGGCGATCAGCGCCTGTTCGATTCCGCGGGCAATGCCGATCCGCCGCCCTCCCACATCCTGCCCAAAAATCGTTCCCGCGCAGTGCGTGCCATGGCCATCGATGTCGTGCCCCGTGCCTGTCGGGTCCGTAAAGTCCTTGACCACGATGCGATCCGCAATATCCACAAAGGCGGGATGAGCAAGATCGATCCCGGTGTCGAGCACCGCCACTCGCACGCCATTGCCGTTTCGCTGGGATTTGTCGGCCCCGACCGCAGCGATGCCCCAACTGTCGCCAGCAGCGGGCGGAACGGCAGGCCCACCACCGCTTGCAGGACGGATGAGCTGCATTGGCATGGTTTCAAGCACCAGGCGAGGTCGATCGGGTTGAGCCGACTGCCGTGCTTCAGCAGCCTGCGCCTCGCTAAGGGACTGTTCCTCGATATGTAGCTCGACCGGCTGTTGTTGGGCCGTTGGCACTGCGGCGGCATCGATGCCAAAGCGCTTGAAGGCTGGCGCGGGCGGGCCGCTTCGCGCGGTGCGCGGCGGGATGCTCCGTGCATTCGGTGATTGGGCGTTTTCGTTGCCGCCATTGAACCACGGACGATTGTGCATGTCGCCCAAAGCTTCGATAATGATGTATCTGCGATCTCGCTTGCTCATGGTCCTTCTCCCCTACCAATGGCCCGGATTGACGGGCCGATCTCAACCACCAGAAGCCCCGCCGGCGACCCAGCTAAAGGGTCGGAAACAACATCCGAAAGGACGGTGGCCGTCATCCCTCAATTCTTGAACGTCCAGTAGCGATCGTCCTGCGGAGTCATTGCCGCCTTCAGACGGAATCGCTCGTTGGGCGGTGTGCCGGCCTTGAGAAGTTCGTACATGTCCGCCAGCACCTCGTCGCTGCTGGCGACATAGCCGTGGCCTAGCAAGGTAAGATCGACCTTCTCGACGCTGATTGTATCAATGTCCTTGATCACTGGCACCGGCGGGGTGAAGCCGATCCGGTCGGCACCATTCACCAGCCGAGAGGCGCGCACGGCAAGGTCGGCAGGCGAGACGTAGAGTGTCGTGCGCTCGGTCAGCGCTTTATAGGCTTCGGCGAGCTGGCGAAAGGTCTGAGCATCGACATCGGGCGCGGCGAGGATGACTTGGCCAAAGCGCGCGCCTGTCTGCATACTCGCCTGCTGGACGATCCGCGTCATAGCCCCCAGCAACCCGCGATTGCCCATCGAGTGCGCGATCAGATGAACCTGCCGGGCCTTCGACTTCTCTGCGACGTCGACGAGGTATTGCGCGATCGCCGCCTCGCTCGCTTGAATGGTAGTGCCATCCATCAGATAGCCCAAGAGTCGCCCGCGCGAGGGCCAGCTAAAGAAGCTCATCGCCCCAGTGAAGCCCAGGTCCGCCCCGATCTGCGCGGTCTGCAGTGCGGCGGCGCGAAACGAGACGTTGTAACCGTGAATGAACACCAGCGCATCATCCGCGCCTTCGCCGCCGATCCGCTCGCGCATCCATGCCCACAATTCATCGGTGCCGGTGACCTCGGGCCGGTCGTAATGCAGTCGATCGTCGCCAGTGAAGATGCGTCGCCACCACGGCGAACCGGTGGTGCCGATGCGGCGGTTTTGGGGGATAGTCACGTCGCAAAAGCCGTAATGCATTATATCGCCGCGTTCGCCAGTGAAGTCAGTGACTGCGCCGCCACTTAGCGTCGGCACCCGGGTGGTGGCAAAACCGACCCGATAAATGTTGTTCTCCTTCTGCGCCCGTGGGGAGGGGCTGATCCCGATCACGGGATCGAAACCCGTTTCGGCAGCGCCGCGCACCTGGGCATCGAGTGCCGCACGCAAGCCGGCCACAAGCGCATTCGCATTCGTGACCTCGTCAATGGTAAGTGTGCCGGGCGAGATATCCTCTATCACATCGGCGATTTGCCCCTCGGCGCGTTCGATCATGCGGCGAAGTGGGCCAAGGCCGCTTGTCGCCGCGCCCACGGGATCCTCAAGCCCGATGCCGGAGGTAGTAGTCTCATCCGCATCCGCATCCGCCCCCGTACGAGCGCCGATCTCTGCGGCAAGCGCGCCACGCGCATCAGCCGCGTCTTCGAGCAGGCGCGCTAACTCCTGGTCGGCGACATGCTCGGCCGCTATGCGATAGAGCTGCTTGGCCCGCAGCAAAGCCGTCAAGAGCACCCGATGTTCGAAAGCCGCTTCAGGTGCGAATGCCATATCTTCCACGAGATTCCCCCTCCTTCTCGTCAGACCAACGGGACTCCGAAAGCGCCCAGTGTTGCGCCGAGCTGATCGAACACGTGACCGCAATTGGCTTTGCGCGCCTCGCCGAAGAAATGCAGCGCCGAGACCACCGGTGGCCCGCTGCCGAGCAGCAGCAGCGGCGAACCCGAGTTTCCGCCTAGGGTAGAAAGATCGTAGGCGACGGTCCACTTTCGGGTGTCGCGTGGATGCTGTCCCACGGGCGAGCTGATCCGTCCCGATGCGCACCGCTTGTAGCCGAAGCGGTTGTCGAACAAATCGAACAGCACCCTCTCCAGCTCGTAGCCGGGTGGCAGCGGACCGTCTTCGCCAATGTACACTTCCGCCGAACCGGGAAAGCCTATCAGCGCCGCTTTCTGCTCTTTGTTTGGCCGCGCTGCGGTTATGGCGAGCGGTGCCGGCTTTGTGAGCGCGAGGTGCTCCGGGATACCAATTCGCAGCAACGCCATATCGAGCCCGGAAAAGTCGCCATCGTCAAAGATTGGGGCCGGTCCCATCCATTCAACGTTATCGACTTTGAACCTGCGCCCGGCGCCGCCAAGCTGGCCATCAAAGTTGACCCAGTATTTGTCGCGCAATGTCCATGGGCCGGCCGCATCGTAGCCGTTCTCAAGCATGTGCTGCGCCACATGACGGTTGGTCATCACAAGATCAGGCGAAACGAGAAAGCCGGTTCCCACATAGTAGACGTCGATGCGCTCGGGAGCGGGCAAGTCAAAGGTCTCGATCCGGCAGACCGACAGCGCGGCCCGTTCGAGTAAGGCTCTGGCGGCGACCACTGCATCGACGAACGGCCCATTGGGTGCACCTTTAATGGTGATGGCATCGTCCTCAAAGAAGAACACGGGACGCGAACCGTCGGCGATAATTACTGCTTCAGGCGCACCGTGGATAAGCCGGCCTCGCAAGTCCTCGCCATCATAGATCGCGCCGAGCACACGCTCGATGTCCTTTCGCAGCCTCTCGGGTACTTTGTCGCGCTCAGCCCCTTCGAGAAAGCTGGCGATCCTGCCCTCCAGGGCACCGCGGTGGGGAAGAGCCGTCCCTAGCGAAGATTCGATCGGGGTATCGTCATTACCGTTGGCAAGGGCCCTTGCGATGCGATTAATTGTGGCCTTGGACATGATTTCCATTGTCCTTGTCTCGGCGGTCAATTGAATTTATACTCTTCTTTCATGGGGGATATCAATGACGAAATTGAGATTGTGCGGTCGCACTCCAGCTGTTCTACTTGCAGCAAGTCTTGCGGTTAGCACTGTGGCTGCTGATCCAGATCCCGCCGTTCAGGTTGCAACCAATGCCAAGGCCATTGCCGAAGCTGAACGCGATGCCGCCAAGGCGCGGCTCGACAAGGCCGAGTCGGATGCGAAGCTGGCCACTATCGACCAGTTCCAGGCGGCGAAAAACGCGGAAGCTTTGGCCGCTGCCCAGAAGGCTGAGTACGACAAGGATAAGGCTGCCGCCGATGCCCGCGCTGCGGCGATTGCGGCGGATCAGGCTGCCATTAAGGCCAAGTTCGGCGGCATCGCTGCAAATGGCGTTGCGCTGCCAGGAGTTGAAGCTAGCACGGGTGCCGGCTCAGCCGAGGCGAACGTCTTGGCGGCTCGGGAGCTCAATGGCTTAGCGCTGCAAATTGCCAGAGGCGCCGATAACGGGACTAAGGCAGGGGTGATTATAGTCGCAGGGACAAATCGTCCGCAATTCGCCAACACGCTGCTTTATGAATTCCGGCGTCCTCTGGTCGCTAAGCTTTTCACGGAGGCGAATTTGGGGTCGCTCAACTCTGAGCGCGAGCTAGACAAGTTCAAGGTGAGCAACGCCAACCTGGCGAAGGCGGGAATCAATGAATCATTGGCAGCACTCACAGCTGCAGGAGCCGCGCTCGATGCAGCATCCAAGATTGCGAGCTATTTCCAGACCTCTTATAAGTTCGACAACCTCACCGTGACCAGCATATCAGATCAGGCGTTCGCCATGGCCGTGGCTGGCGAGATTGCAAAAAACAGTGATGGCCGAAAGGCCTTCCTCGCCGACAGGGTGTATGATGATGCGGAAGCCAAGGCGGTCTTTGGCGAGCTGGATTCGCTGATCGATCAGAGCCTCAAGTCGAACAAGAACCAGGCAAAGGCCGAAGCTGCGCTTCGCGAGCTCGATACTATGCTCAAGGCGGCCAAAGCTGATGACAAGAAGCGCGCGATCGAGACGCTCATCGCCAGCTTTGCACGGTCGCTCGCCGCCGAGAAAGCGGCGGTAAAGGCGCTTGACGACTTCGTTGCTCTGCTCGGAGCGAGTGAGAACGGCAAGACCATGATCCAGCGTATCGGCGAGGAAAGGGCTCTCGCCAAACTTATCCGAAGCGGGTTGCCGCTGCTTTACCTCAATGTGTCAGCACAGGGCGGTACGAGCTATACTCGGAAAAGTATCTGGAACTTCCTTGGAGCGCAGCCGATGTTCGTGTCGGGCAGCGTGGTCGTCAACTGGGCGCTAGTTGGTCAAAGTGGGCAAGTCGTGGCGAGCGGGGTTGCCACCGGCCATTCAGGGTACAAGTCAGTTGGTCGAATCGCTCCAAAGTGAAGCGCAGATCAGCCAACTGTGGGTGTCTGATCAGCACCATGCAGACTCGTGTTGGGGCGTATCACTAGCAGCTTTTGTCTTCATCGACCGTGGCATACCTTTCTGCACAGATTGTCATGAGAGCAATTCAATGCGAGATGCGGTCAGGAGCGCGCTAAGCTCTTCCCAGTTTGATGCGTTGGCATTTGGGCTTTAAGCTCATCGAGATAATCACTCCACCACTGGTGCATTGCGACCCGCTCGTCCCAATATCGCCCGCGATTATATGTTCCGCGAATACTGTTGGAATCAGCGTGCGCCAGAGATCGCTCGATGGCATCTGGCGACCACTTGCCACTCTCATTGAGCAATGTAGACGCAGTAGTGCGAAGTCCATGGGCCGTGACTTCACCGACAGCATAACCCATCCGCCGAAAGCACTGGTTGATTGTGTTTTCGCTAAGCGGGCGCCGCCATGTGTGAAATGCCGGGAAGACGAATCCGTCAGGTCCGGTCAACTCGAAAAGCTCACGAAAATAGGCCACGACCTGGCGTGACAGGGGAACCTCGTGAGGACGACGCATTTTCATGCGCTCGGCAGGGATTTTCCAGACGGCATTATCAAGATCGATCTCCGGCCATACCGCCATCCGTAGCTCGCCGGGCCGGGTCATGACATGTGGCGAAAGCTGCATTGCCAGCCGTGTAATCCTGTGGCCTGTGTAGCAATCGATGGCGCGCAGCAACTCGCCCAGTTGGCGGGGATCAAGGATCGCGCCATGATGTTTTGTCTTGGGAACGATCAGTGCGCCGCGCAGAATTGAGCTCGGGTCACTTTCGCCGCGTCCAGTTGCTACTGCGTAACGAAACACCCGGCCCGCAAAGGATCGGCACCGTCTTGCCGTCTCGTGCTTACCCTGCGCTTCAACGCGCTTTAGCGCGGCAAGCAGATCGACTGGCTTGATATCGGTAACGGGAAAGGTCCAGATCGGCTTAAGCTGCTCCAGCAGCCAGTTGGCCTTCTGCGTCGTTGCCTCGGATTGGCCTTCGGCCACGCGTTTGTCGATATATTCTCGGGCAAGCTCTCCGAAACTGTTTGCCGCGCTGAACGCAGCCACCAGCTTCTCACGTTTGCGCTCCAGTAGCGGGTCAGTACCGGCATCAAGCTTGCTTCGTGCTTGATCGCGCCGGTTGCGGGCTTCCGCAAGCCCCACCTCAGGATAGCGCCCTAGAGCCAGTCGCTTCTGCTTGCCCATATACCGGTACTTGTAGCGCCAAAGCTTCGACCCATTCGGGTGCACCTCCAGATAAAGACCCCGCTCATCGGTCATCTGGGTAACTTTGTCAGCGGCACGGGCATGCCGGATCTGGAGCTCTTTCAACGCCACGACGATTCTCCTCAGCAGGCCCAGCAACGGGACAAGCGAGGGCATGTCGGGTCATGGGGCCATCGACATTTTGGGTGGGGCCATATCGCCCCAATCATGGCACCTCATGGCACCGGATTGCCTGAAATCGCCTGGCACGCTCCGGGATCGATGAGGCTCGAAAATGGCAGATTTCTCCCGTTTTGTCGATCCTGGTGGGATGTCATGGGGGAGAAAAATGGTGCCCAGAAGAGGACTCGAACCTCCACGCCCTTGCGAGCGCCAGCACCTGAAGCTGGTGCGTCTACCAATTCCGCCATCTGGGCACGGGGTAGGAGCGCGCCTTTAGCCGGAGTGGTTGCAGGCGTCAACCGCCTCTGGCCACATTCTTCAAAGAAAATTGCCCTCGCCTTCAAACCAACCCGCAAAAGCGCAACTGGGGCGTTGCGCGCTGCGTTCGGGTGTTGCAAAGGCGGGAGCGGAGACGCATCGGCCATCGGTCCTGCGCGCCTTATTGGCAGCGCGGCACCCGGCTGAAGAGAATCACGGGACGTAACACATGCGCGACACACTGATCACGATTTTCGGCGGCGGCGGCTTTCTGGGGCGGCATATCACCCAGCATCTGACCGCAGCGGGCGCGCGCGTGCGCATCGCGCAGCGCAACATCCGCATCGCGCAGGACGTCAAGCCGCTCGGCAATCTGGGTCAGACCCAGCTGATCGCCGCCGATATCCGCAAGCCCGAGACCGTCGCACGCGCGGTGCATGGCGCCGATGCGGTGATCAATCTGGTCGGCATCCTCAAGGGCGATTTCGACGCGTTCCACCATGAGGGCGCGGCCAATGTCGCGCGTGCGGCAGCGGCCGCAGGCGCGCAGGCGCTGGTGCATGTATCGGCCATTGGTGCCGATGCGGGATCGAAAAGCGCCTATGGCCGCAGCAAGGCCGAAGGCGAAGCCGCCGTGCGCGCCGCCTTCCCGCAGGCAACGATCCTGCGCCCCTCGATCGTGTTCGGCCGCGAGGACCAGTTCGTCAACCGCTTCGCCGGGCTGATCGCTTCGCTGCCGGTCGTGCCGATCATCGGCGGCAAGGCGCGCTTCCAGCCCGTCTATGTCGATGACGTGGCCGAGGCGGTGAAGCAGAGCCTTTCCGACCCTGCGCGATTTGGTGGGCGCACCTTCGAGCTCGGCGGGCCTGAGACGATC
Source organism: Blastomonas sp. 34TW (assembly GCF_059803595.1). NCBI lineage: Bacteria > Pseudomonadati > Pseudomonadota > Alphaproteobacteria > Sphingomonadales > Blastomonadaceae > Blastomonas > Blastomonas sp. 34TW. The sequence continues at coordinate 236,037 of NZ_JAPFGW010000005.1, read as the reverse complement.
AGCATGGAGCAGCTGAACAAGCGCATCGCCAAGGAAATCGGCGAGGATCCGAGCTTTGTCGACATGCCCGATTCGCTGTCGGGCCTGATAGCGGGCCTGACCGGCTGGCTGCCCGGCGCGCCGATCACGCGCGACCAATGGGCGATGCTGCAGAGCGACAATGTCGTGGCCGATGGCGCAGACGGGCTCGAGGCGTTCGGCATCACGCCGACCCCGATGGCGGCGGTGATCGGCGATTATCTGGTGCGCTTCCGCAAGCACGGCCGGTTCGGCGCGCGCGCCAAGCGCGTGGGCTGATCCGCAGCGGCAGCCCGGTTCACACCGGCTGCCCCTCCTGCCAGCTGAGCAGCGACGCGATCAGCTGCTTTTCCGCGATCGCGCGACCCGTGTCGCGATCGAGCCCCAGCGCGCCTGCCAGTTGCGCACCCATCAGCGCGTCGCCCAGCGCCATCGTGCACAGCGACAGTGTATCCTCGTGCAGCGTGCGGCCCTCGGGCGCATGTTCGGCGAGCTCGTCGACCAGCTGATGGATCGCCTCGACGATCGGATCGAGCGCATCCTCGTTGCCCGACAGCAGCATCCAGCAGGCGAGCGCCCCTGCCCCCTCGCGGTCAAACGCATCGAACGCCATGTCGACAATATCGCGCGGCGTGCCCTCACCGTTGCGCAGGCGGATCACCGCCGCGCCGATCATCTGGCAGATCGATTGCGCGAGATATTCCGCCAGTGCCTTTTGCAGGCCCGAGGCCGATCCGAAATGGTGGAGCAGATTGGCATGCGTCCGCCCGATCCGGCCGCTCACCGCCTTCAGCGTCACCGCCTGGGGTCCGGTTTCGATCAGCAGCTCGCGCGCGGCGGCCAGGGCTGCGGTGCGGCTCTGCTCTGGGCTCAGCCGTCGTTTCGCTATTGACATCTATGTAAGTAACCTTATTGTCATCAGTGTAAACAACACCCCTGCATTATGGACCCCGCCATGAACGCTCCGCAATCCTTTTCGAACGCCGATTCCATTGATCGCAAGCACACGCCTGCCGATCTGGAACTGATCATCCGCGACCGCCGCTTCGGCCGCGACAGCAAGATGCGCCGCTGGTGGATGGGCGGCGATCCGATCGGCACCGCCTTCTACAACGCGCTGTCGGTCACCTTCCCCAAGGGCGAAGCCTTTTTTATCGAAAGCGTGAAGGAATTCCGCGAAGGCACCTCCGAGCGGCTCGCGAGCGAAATCCGGGCCTTTGTGAAGCAGGAGATCAATCACACGCGCGAGCATGTTGCGTTCAATCGTCGCGTGGTGGATGCAGGTTACGACGTCAAGCGGCTCGAGGAAGATGTCGACAAGGCGCTGGCGCTGACCAAGGGCCGTCCGAAGATCGCCAACCTGGCATCGACCATGGCACTCGAACATTTCACTGCGATCCTGGCGCAGCAGCTGCTCGCCAATCCGAAGCATCTCGAGACCGCCGACGCCGATTCGCGTGATCTGTGGCGCTGGCACGCGATGGAAGAGATCGAGCACAAGGGCGTCGCGTTCGACACCTGGATGCACGCGACGAAGGACTGGAGCCGCTGGCAGCGCTGGAAGGTCAAGTCGCTGGTGATGCTGGTCGTCACCAAGAACTTCCTGCACCATCGCGCGGTCGGCATGCTCGAACTGCTGCGCCAGGATGGCCTGACCGGCCCCAAGGTCTGGGCGCAACTCTTCTGGTACGCGTTTGGCAACCCCGGCATGGCGCGCAAGATCATCCTGCCCTGGATGACCTATTTCCTGCCCGGCTTCCACCCGTGGAAGCATGACGACCGCCACCTGATCCAGCTCGCCGAGAGCGACTATCAGGATGCGGTGATGGCGAAAGCAGAGCCCGCGCTGGTTCCGGCGGAGTAAGGGCACCGCTCTCCTCTGCAAGGCGCCCCCCCCCGCGCAGGCGGGGGTCCCGCTTCTTGGGCAATGGTCTGCAGTAGAGCGGGATTCCCGCTTTCGCGCGAAGGACGGGAATACAGGGGGGAAGCGCCCCTAGACCACCGGCTTCCTCGCTCTGAGCGCCTGTGCCAGCGTCCCTTCGTCGAGATAATCCAGCTCGCCGCCCATCGGCAGGCCCTGGGCGAGCTGGGTGAGGCGCACGGGATAGCCCTCGAGCCGTTCGGCCAGATAATGCGCCGTGGTCTGCCCCTCGAGCGTCGCGTTCATTGCCAGCACCACCTCGTCGATACCGCCTTCGGCAACGCGCGCGATCAGCGAGGCGACGCCCAGATCCTCCGGCCCGATGCCGTCGAGCGCGGACAACCGTCCCCCCAGCACGTGATAGCGCCCGACGAACAGCCGCGACCGGTCGAGCGCCCAGAGGTCCGACACCTCTTCGACCACACACAGGCTGCGCGGATCGCGGCGCGGATCGGTGCAGATGCCGCACGGGTTCTGCGTATCGACATTGCCGCAGATCTCGCAGGTCGAGAGGTTCGCGCGCACCCGTTCCATCGCCTCGACCAGCGGCGTGAACGCGCTCTCGCGCTTCTTGAGCAGGTACAGGACGGCCCGGCGCGCCGAGCGCGGCCCCAGCCCCGGCAAACGGGCCAGCGCGGCGGCCAGGTCCTCAATCTCTTGCGATGCCATGGCCTGAGCTTTACGGAGCCGCATCGCCCCAAGCAAAAGAAAAGTCCGTCATGCGCCTCGCCTTCATGGGAACCCCCGATTTTGCCGTGCCGACCCTGCGCGCGCTGGTGGAGGCCGGGCACGAGATCGCAGCGGTCTACAGCCAGCCGCCGCGCCCGGCGCATCGCGGCAAGAAGCTGACCCCCTCGCCCGTGCACCAGCTGGCGGAGGAGCTGGGGCTGGAGGTGCGCACGCCCGCCTCGCTCAAGGGCGAAGACGAGAAGGCCGGTTTTGCCGCGCTGAACCTCGATGCCTGTATCGTCGCCGCCTATGGCCTGATCCTGCCGCGTGCGGTGCTCGATGCGCCGCGTCATGGCTGCCTCAACGTGCACGGATCGTTGCTGCCGCGCTGGCGCGGGGCCGCGCCGGTGCAGCGCGCGATTCTGGCGGGCGATGCGGTGACCGGCGTGACGATCATGCAGATGGAGGCAGGGGTCGATACCGGGCCGATGCTGCTCAAGGGCGAGACGCCGGTTGCGGGCAAGACGGCGGGTGAGTTGACCACCGAGATCGCCGAACTTGGCGCGCGGCTGATGGTGCAGGTGCTGGGCGACCTTGCCAGCTATCCGCCGGTGGTGCAGCCCGAGGAAGGCGTGACCTATGCCGCGAAGATCGACAAGGCCGAGGCGCGGCTCGATTTCACGCTGAGCGCAGAGCAGGTCGAGCGTCAGGTGCGCGCGTTCAACCCGATGCCCGGCGCATTTTTCGAGCTGAACGGCGAGCGGCTCCGGGTGCATGCCGCAGAGATCGTCGCCGGCAGTGGCGCGCCATCCGGGACCATAATCGACGACCATCTCACCATCGCCTGCGCCGTTGGCGCGATCCGGCCCACTATCATCCAGCGCGCGGGCCGGCCCGCCATGCCGCTCGAAGACTTTCTCCGTGGCTTTGCCATCGCACCCGGAACGTCCATCGCATGACGCGCTTTGCCCTGACGCTGGAGTTTGACGGCGGCCCGTTCATGGGGCTGCAACGCCAGGCGCATGGCCCCAGCGTGCAGCAGCATGTCGAGGACGCAGTCCAGGCGATCACCGGCGAAGAGGCGATAATGCACGCTGCCGGGCGCACCGACGCCGGGGTCCATGCTCTCGCGATGCGCGCGCATGTCGATATCGACAAGCCCTTCGATCCGTTCCGGCTGATGGAGGCGCTGAACGCCAAGCTGCGCCCCCAGCCGATCGCGGTGCTCGCCTGCGAGATCGTGCCCGATGACTGGCACGCGCGGTTCAGTTGCACCGGCCGCTCCTATATCTACCGTATCACCAACCGCCGCGCACCGCTGACGTTGGAGCGCGGCAAGGCGTGGCAGGTGTCCGCGCCGCTCGACGTGCCCGCGATGCATGCCGCCGCGCAGCATCTGGTCGGGCATCACGATTTCACAACTTTCCGCTCGGTGCACTGCCAGGCGGCGAGCCCGGTCAAGACGCTCGATCGGCTCGACGTTGTCCGCGATGGCGACGAGATCGACATCCATGCCGCCGCGCGCTCGTTCCTGCATCATCAGGTGCGATCGATGGTCGGCTGCCTGGTGCTGGTCGGGCGCGGAAAATGGTCGGGCGAGGATCTGAAGGCTGCGCTCGACGCACGCGACCGCGCGGCTCTGGGCTTCAACGCGCCGCCCGATGGGCTCTATTTCGCAGGCGCGACCTACGCTTAAGCTGCACGCGGCAGGCGCAGGCGCACCAGCAGTCCGCCCAGGTCCTCGCTCTCGTCGAGCTCGACCTTGCCACCGTAAATCTCCGCGACATCGCGGACGATCGCGAGCCCCAGGCCCGTGCCCGGCTTGCCGGTATCGAGCCGCGCGCCGCGATCGAAGATGCGCTCGCGCTCCTTTTCCGGGATGCCGGTGCCATCGTCCTCGATCCAGATATCGACCAGCTTCGGGTCCGCCGCACCCTTGGGATCGATGGTGACGAACACGCTGCCGCCGCCATATTTGCCGGCATTTTCGACGAGATTGCCGAGCATTTCTTCCAGATCCTGCCGCTCGATCGCGACCTCGGCGATCTTGCTGCCATCGAGGTCGCAGCGGACATGCGGATAAAGACGCACGACAGCGCGTTCCACCGCCTGCGCGCTTTCCCACACGTTCGCGCGGGCCAGCGCCTGGCCGCGCCGTCCGACAGCGCGCGCACGGGCGAGATGATGGTCCACTTGCCGCCGCATGACCGCCGCCTCGCGGATCACGGTATCGGCAAGGTCATCGGCGCGTGCGGTGGCGCTGTTCATCACCACGGTGAGCGGCGTCTTGAGCGCATGCGCCAGATTGCCCGCATGCCGCCGCGCCTCTTCGGCCTGTTTCTCGTTATGCTCGAGCAACGCGTTCAGCTCCTCGACCATCGGCATCACCTCGATCGGCATGGGATCGCGCACCCGGTCCATGCGGCCCGTGCGCATCGCCTGAATCGCCTCCTTGACCTTGCGCAGCGGCCACAGGCCATAGAGCGTCTGAAGCCCTGCCATCATGATCAGACCTAAGGCGAGCAACGCGAAACTATAGCCCAGCGTCTCGCGCAACTGGCGCAACTGCAGGTCCATCTCGGCGCGCGACTGCGCCACCATGAAGCGCCAGCGCACCTTGGAGCCGGGCAAATAGATCGACTGCTCGATGATGCGCAGTTCGTGATCGGGGAACTGGTCGCTGTCGTAGATATGCGGCTGCGCATCGCTGTGCGCGGTCTCAATCTTCAGCGCGCGGTCCCACAGCGATCGCGAGGTGAAATCGGCATGGCCCTGGCCGCTGATCTGCCAGTAGAGCCCGCTATTAGGCTCCAGAAAGCGTTGGTCGCCGAGCGGGCGGTTGAAGAACACCTCGCCATCGGGGCCGATCTCCGCCGAGGAGATCATCGCGGTCAGCACATATTCGAGCTGGTCGTCGAAGCTGGTGGTGATGGTGTTGGTGAGGATGCGGTCGAGCGCGAGGCCACCGCTCAGCAGCAGCACGAAAATCCATGCCGCCGCAATGCCGATCATGCGGCGGCTGAGCGAACCCGTATTGGGCAGCGGCGCGGGCGCGGTGACCTGGTCTGCCGCGCCCGGCTGCAGGGCTTCAGCTGCTGACACGCTCGGCAGGGTCTTCAAGGCTGTAACCCAGGCCGCGGATCGTGGTGATCACATCAGGGCCCAGCTTCTTGCGGATGCGCGTAACAAACACCTCGATCGTGTTGGAATCGCGATCGAAATCCTGATCGTAGATATGCTCGATCAGCTCGGTACGGCTGATGACCTTGCCCTTGTGGTGGAGCAGATACGACAGCAGCTTGTATTCCTGCGCGGTGAGCTTCACCGGCTCGCCATTCAATGACACCTTGCCCGAGCGCGTGTCGAGCCGGACATCGCCCGCGATCAGCTCGCTCGAGGCATTGCCCGAGGCGCGGCGGATCAGCGCGCGCAGCCGGGCGATCAGCTCTTCGGTCTGGAAGGGTTTGGCGAGATAGTCGTCCGCGCCGGCATCGAGCCCTGCGACCTTGTCCGACCAGCTGTCGCGCGCGGTCAACACCAGCACCGGGAAGGTCCGCCCTTCCTTGCGCCACATGCCCAGCACGGTCAGGCCGTCGATCTCGGGCAGGCCGAGGTCCAGGATCACCGCGTCATAATCCTCGGTTGAGCCCATGAAATGCCCGTCCTCGCCATCGGTGGACAGATCGACGGCATAGCCGGTCGCCTCGAGCGTGGACTTGAGCTGTTTGCCAAGGGTCGGTTCATCCTCGACGATCAGAATGCGCATGGGCAACTCCTGGAAAACGGGTGCAATGCCGGGCGGCGGACGCTGCCCTTATGGAAAGCTCCCCATATCGGGGAAATGAACAGGGGTTACAAGAAGCGAAGCCGTTTGCCTCTGCGATCAGCCCGCCTGACGGAGGATCGCCCCGGTACGGGCGTCGACATCGACAAAGATTACCCTGCCATTGTCGAGGAACTTCAGCCGGTAAACCTGTGTATCGGCGTCATATTCCGGCCCCAGATACTGCATGCCGCGCATTCGGGGGAGGATGCGTCCTTCGATCTCGCGCAGCGACTTGACCTGTCCGGCCATGAACTGCTCGCGCGCCTCGCTCTGCTCGCCCCGGCGCTTGCCGTCTAGCGCATCGGCCTGGGGCGCGCTGGAGGCCAGAGCGACCGAAGCCAGCGCCAGTGCAGAAAGAGTGGAAGAGAGCAGGTTCATGATGCGTATCTAGCCCGGTTTCATTGAATAACCGCTGAATACCCCGCTAACGCCTTGTGCAGCCTTTGGCCAGTGGTTCGAGCGCCTTCCCGCCCCCCTCCCCGTCATTCCCGCGAGAGCGGGAATCCCGCTTCTGCGCCGGAGTCAGCGACGAAGCGGGACCCCCGCGTGCGCGGGGGTGACGAGATTGGATTGGCTAGATGCTACCGCTCAGCGCGTCATCTGATAGGTGACGTTGACCGTGACGCTGGTGCCGACCTGCCCCCCTTCGACAGGCGCCGCGGCTTCTGCCATCACCACGCCGCGCGGTGCCATCTTCATATCCGCACCGCCAAAGGGCGAGGCGTTGTACGTCGCTTCCGACACCGCAAGCACCTGCACGCCGGTAAAGCCGACGCGCTTGGCATAATCCAGCGCCTGCATCTGCGCGCGCTTCATCGCCTTGTCGCGCGCCTCGGCCTGCGCGGCGCTGTCATCGTCAATGCTGAAGAAGGGGCCGGAAATATTGTTCGCACCCTGCGACACGACCGAATCGAGGATCGCACCCAGACGGTCGACCTGGCGCACCTTCACCGTCACCGTGTTGGTCACCTGGTAACCGATGAAGCGCGGCGCACGGCCATCGGTGCCATATTCATAGTCCATGTTCAGGTTGATGCCCGAGGTCTGGATGTCCTCGCGCTTGATGCCCAATGCCACGATCTGCTTGATCACCTTGTCCATGTCCGCCGAGTTCTGGCGCAGCGCCGCAGACGCGGTCGGCGCCTTGCTGGTCACACCGGTGCTGAAGGTCGCGGTATCGGGCGCGCCGAGCACGGTTTCGGTGACGCTGAGCTCGACGACCGGCGCACCGGCGCTGGGGGTGATCTCGACAGCGGCGACAGCGGGCGTCGCGGCGGCGGCAAGGATCGCTAGGGGAAGCGCGCGGACGAGCGGGGTGGTCATGGGGTAATTCTCCAGATGTGTTCAACGTGTTCCGGCGAACGCCGGAACCCAGAGGCGGTTGCAGTCTAGGGTTGCCCCTGGACTCCGGCTTGCGCCGGAGAACGGCCTGGCTATGAAACAAAACGCTTTGCCGCAGGCTGAACGATCGGATCAGCCCCCCGACAGGAATGTAAACACTCAACCTTGCGCGCGGGCGTGGTCGATATAGGCCTTGCGCAGCGCCATCGTCTCGATGCCCGGACGCCCATCGCCGACGCTGAGCCCGTCGATCTCGACCACCGGCGTCACGAACAGCGAGGCCGAGGTGACGAAGGCCTCGGCTGCGCCCTGCGCCTCGGCGATCGTGAACGGCCGTTCTTCCACCGTGATGCCGCTTTCCCGTGCGATGTCGATGAGGCTGAGCCGTGTCACGCCCGGCAGGATGTGATGCCCCAGATCACGCGTCACCAGATGCCCGTTCGGGGTGATGATGCAGGCGTTCTGCGAGGTCCCTTCGGTGACGACATCCCCCTCGACCAGCCAGACATCGTCGACGCCCGCCGCCTTGGCCTCCATCTTCATCATGCTGGCATAGAGCAACTGCACCGTCTTGATGTCGCGCCGCCCCCAGCGCCGATCGGGCCGGGTGATGATGCGCATGCCCCGCTCGGCCATCGGATTGGCGACCAGCGACCGGCTCTGCGTGAAGGCGAACACGGTCGCCGGCGTGTCCGCCTTCGGAAACAGGAAATCGCGATCCGCCGCGCCGCGGCTGACCTGCAGGTAGATCGTCCCCTCGGTCAGCGCGTTGCGCTCGATCAGGGTCGCGATGATGCCGGGCCAGTCTGCCGCGCTGCAATCATAGTCGATCGTCATCTCGGCGAGCGAGCGCTCGAGCCGCATCATATGTGCGGCATAATCGATGACCCGCCCGTCGAGCACCGAGAAGACCTCGTACACCGCATCGGCGAACAGCAGCCCGCGATCGAAGATCGAGACATGTGCCGCATCTTCCGCGACGAACTGGCCGTTGATGTAAACCGTACGCATGCGCGACTCTTTCTCGGCGATTTTCCCTGCGTCTTGCGCCCGCGCTGCGCCTGCGGTCAAGCCGGATATGCTGCTGAGGGCGGGGATTGCGCCCTGCCCCGCCCCCGCCTAAGTGGCGGGCATGTCCACTCCCCCCGTCCTTTCGTACGAAGACCTTGGCCTGGTCCAGGGCACCGGCTGGTTGTTCCGCGATATCAACCTCCATATCGGCCCGCGCGACCGGCTGGCGCTGATCGGGCGCAACGGGGCGGGCAAGACGACGATGCTGCGGCTGATCGCGGGCGAGATCGAGGCCGACCGCGGACGTCGCACCGTGCAGCCGGGCGTCCGCGTGGTGATGCTGGCGCAGGACCCGGATTTCAAGGGCTTTGCGACGCTGAGCGACTGGGCACTGGCGGGCGATGACGCCCCGCCCGCGCACGAGGTCGCCGCGATCGCCGACCAGATCGGCATCGACCTTTCGCGCGATGCGGCCACCGCCAGCGGGGGCGAACGCCGCCGCGCCGCGATCTGCCGCGCGCTGGCCAGCGAACCCGATGTGCTGCTGCTCGACGAGCCCACCAACCATCTCGACCTCGCCGCGATCGACTGGCTCGAAAGCTGGCTCGGTCGCTTCAATGGCGCGTTCGTCGTCATCAGCCATGACCGCACGTTCCTCGAGCGGCTGACCCGGCAGACGCTGTGGCTCGATCGCGGCAATCTGCGCCGTCAGGAAATCGGCTTTGGCGGCTATGAGGCCTGGATGGAGCAGGTCTATGCCGAAGAGGCGCGCGCCGCCGACAAGCTCGATGCCAAGCTGAAGATCGAGGCGCACTGGCTGGAGCGCGGCGTCACCGCACGGCGCAAGCGCAACCAGGGGCGCCTCGCCAAGCTGTGGGAGATGCGCGCGCAACGCGCCTCTATGCTCGGTCCGCAAGGCACAGCCAAGCTGGAGGCGGTGAGCGACAACAGCAAGACCAAGTCGGTGATCGTCGCCGACCGCGTGTTCAAGAGCTTCGGCGAGGGCGAAGCGAAGCGCACGATCATCAAGGACTTCTCGCTGCGCGTGCAGCGCGGCGACCGGATCGGCATTGTGGGCTCCAACGGCGCGGGCAAGACGACGCTGATCCGCCTGCTCACCGGCGAGCTCGAGCCCGATAGCGGCACGATCACCCTCGCCAAGACGCTCGACGGCGTCATCATCGACCAGCAACGCAAGCTGATGCAGCCCGAAAAGCGCGTGCGCGACGTGCTGGCCGAGGGCGGCGACTGGATCGATGTGCGCGGGGTGCGAAAGCACATCCAGGGCTATCTCAAGGAATTCCTGTTCGATCCCGGCCTGGTCGAGGCACGCATCGGAACGCTTTCGGGCGGCGAGCGCTCGCGCCTGCTGCTGGCGCGCGAATTTGCCCGCGCCTCGAACCTGCTGGTGCTCGACGAGCCGACCAACGATCTCGATCTGGAAACGCTCGACCTGCTGCAGGAGGTAATTTCGGATTATGACGGCACCGTGCTGATCGTCAGCCATGACCGCGACTTTCTCGATCGCACGGTGACGGTGACGCTGGGGCTCGACGGATCGGGCACGGTCGATGTCGTCGCGGGCGGCTATGCCGACTGGGAGAAGCAGCGCAAGCAGCGCATGGCGAACTGGGTCAAGTCGGGCGCGTCGAAAGCCGCAGCCACTGCGGCTGCCGCTGCGGCGCCTCCGCCGCCGCCCAGGCCCCAGCGCGCCAAGCTCAGCTACAAGGACCAGCGCGATTACGACACGCTGCCCGAGCGGATCGAGGCGATCGAAGCGGCGATCGCGCGCGACGAGGCGGCTTTGTCGGACCCCGATCTCTACACCCGCGATCCGGCGAAATTCGCCGCGCTGACCAAGGCGATCGAGAAGGCGCGCGACGAGAAGGACGCGGCGGAAATGCGCTGGCTGGAACTCGCGGAAATGGTCGAGGCGATGGGCTGACCGCCTGGCGTTCAGCGCCGCAGCAATTCCCAGTGCTCGCCTTCATAGGCGATCGAGGCTTCGACCAGCCGGTCCCAGAAATCGCCGATCAGGCCGACGGGAACGCCGAGCTCGAACGCTGCAGCCTTGGCCTGGGCGATCACCTGCGCCTTGCGCGCCTCGTCGCGGACCATCGAGCGGTCGGGCTTGATCCGGGCGGCGGCGCGCATATAGCCGAAACGCCGCGCGAACAGTTCGATGAGCTCGCGATCGAGCGCATCGACGCCTGCGCGCACCTCGGCCATGGTCGCGCAGTCTTCCGGTGCTTTGACAGTGTCTGACATGGCCTCCGGATAGCCGCGCCCGCAGCGCCTGTCGAGCGCGCGGCGCGACTTGACTCTCGCAGCCACCTTCGCCATAGGCCGCGCTTCGCAATTGGCCCTGCACCCCGGTGAAGCAGCGGCCGCATGGCGCATTATCGGCACCATGGCGCGATTCCGGGACTGGAAGCCGCAGCATTCAGGCTGTGGTTCGTCTGACACTCAGACAGCAAATTGGAGAATGACGCGTGTCCAAACGCAACAGTGCAAAGTACAAGCTCGATCGCCGCATGGGCGAGAACATCTGGGGTCGCCCCAAGTCGCCCGTCAACAAGCGCGAATACGGCCCCGGCCAGCACGGCCAGCGCCGCAAGGGCAAGATGTCCGACTTCGGCCTGCAGCTCCGCGCCAAGCAGAAGCTCAAGGGCTATTACGGCGAAATCACCGAGAAGCAGTTCAAGAAGAACTATACCGAAGCCAGCCGCATGAAGGGCGACACCAGCCAGAACCTGATCGGTCTGCTGGAACAGCGCCTCGACATGGTCGTCTATCGCGCCAAGTTCGCGCCGACCATCTTCGCTGCGCGCCAGATCGTCAGCCACGGCCACATCCGCGTCAACGGCGTGAAGTGCAACATCGCCTCGCGCAAGGTGAAGCCGGGTGACGTCGTGTCGCTGGGCAAGAAGGCGCAGGAAATGGCGCTGGTCATCGAAGCCCAGGGCCTGGCCGAGCGCGACATCCCCGATTATGTCGCTCCCGACGGCACCGACAAGGTCACCTTCACGCGCATTCCGACGCTGGACGAAGTGCCCTATCCGGTGAAGATGGAACCCAATCTGGTCGTCGAATTCTATTCGCGCTGATCGGTTTCATCACCGAAACAGATACGAAAAAGGCGGGCCGCAAAGCCCGCCTTTTTTGTTGCATCATTGGCCCGCAAACGCCTTTTCCATGAACGCGGCGCTGGTGCGCAAAAGTTCGGCGCGGATCTCGCCATCTTCCAGATAATGGTCGCGGTTCTTGTAGATGTGCAGCTCTGAACTGCGCCCGGCATCCTTCAGCTTGGCGTCCATGAGCTTGGCATGCCCCACGTCGACATTGCGGTCGATATCGCCATGGAACATCAGCACCGGCGCCTTGAACGCGGCGGCATTCTGCGCGGGTGAGCCTTCCTTGATATGCTTTCCCTCGCCAAGAAAATCGCGGACATAGGCATAGTCGCCCCAGCCATAGCTGTCGCTGCGCAGCAGGGCGAGGTCGGTCACCGGCGCGACCGCGACGACCGCCTTGAACAGGTCCGGCTCCAGCACATTGGATTGCAGCGCCGCGTAGCCGCCATAGGACCAGCCAAAAATGGCCATGCGTTTTGCGTCCGCGCCCTGCCTGGCCAGCCAGTGGGCGCCATCGTTGACATCACCGATCGCAAGTTGCCAGTCCTGGAATGCATTGCGCTTGAGCCAGCTCTGGCCATAGCCAGCCGATCCCCGGAAGTTGGGCTGCAGCACCGCATAGCCGCGCTGCGCAAAGAACTGGGGCAGCCAGTCGAATCCCCAACTGTCGCGCGCCTCCGGCCCGCCATGCGGCATCACCACCACAGGCAGCCCTGACGCACTGGTCTTGCCTGGTGGAAGCGTCAGATAGGCCGGTATCTGGGTTCCGTCGCGGGCCGGATAGGTTATCGACTGCATCTTGCCGAGCGCTACCTGTTCCAGGCCCGGCCGCATCGCGAGGAGATTGGCCAGCGTCTTGGCATCCCGGTCGAACAGGAAGAAGCGACCAGCATTGGTATCGCTGCCCGCCCAGATCAGCATCTTGCGCTCATCCTCGCTCGATTCGACCACCTCGACGATCGGCAGATGCGGGATCGCCTTGGCGAGTTGATCGACCATCTTCTGCACATCGGCATCGATATAGTGAATTTCGCCGGCGTCGGTCGTGTAACGCACGCCGATCACGCGCCCGCGCCGACCGATCCGAGCAAAACCGCTGACGTCGACCTCAGGGTGCGCGAACACCAGTGTTTCGGCATTGCTGCCATCGAGCGAGCGCCGAAAGGCTGCCAGCCGCCCGTCCACGCGGTTCAGGCCGTAGACGACATTCAGCTTGGGGTCGACGGCATAGGGGTCGAAGCCCTGTCGGCTCTTGTCCACGGTGCTCAATGGCAGCCAGTCCTTGCTGTCGGGCTTGCGATAATAATAGCGGCGCAGGCCCAGCTCGGCATTCTCGCGCGAGGACATCGTGCCCTTGATCCGCACTCTTCCATAACCGTCGGAGATGAACTCCATGGCTTCGAGATCGGGCTGCTCGACAATCTTGCTACGCAGGGTGCGCGTATCGACCAGATCGACTCCGGTGCCGGATTTCTTCTGCGCGATCAGCGTGCCGGAGCCGGACGAACTGACCGCCTCCTGCGGAATATATTCGCGCACCATCAGAATGTTGCCATCTTCGGATGGGTTCCAGTCGATGACATTGCCGCCGCTCAGCGCCACGCCGAGGCGCATGCCCGTACCGCCCTTGCGGACATTGATGACCTTGACCTCACCTCCGGCCGCATCGACCGCGATCAGGCGCGAGGCATAAAGCGGCCTGCCCTCCAGCATTACCGATGCGATGAGCATGCAGACGAGCCGATCGTTGCCCGACCAATGGCAGGATTCGATACGCTCCGGCTCACCATCGACCCGGAAGACCCCCCGCGGCGTCTGCGGGGTTGGCACCAGGTCGGCCACCATGACAGCGACACCCTGTCCACGGGTCGGCGAAAGATAGACCAGTTTGGTGCCGTCGGGCGAAAGGCTGGCGTTGGTCACCATTTCGCGGGCGCCGAATTGTTCCGCCATGTCGATCGATGGGGCGGCATCCCCAGTTTGCGCTGACAAGATAGCTGACGTCGATGCCGTCATCAGACTGGCAAGGATGCCAGCCACCCGGATAGAAAAACGCATCGCAGATCCACTCCCCAAACTCGATCGAGACAAAAATTGCCGTGAATACAAGCAGGAGGCAAGTGTGATCTGTTGATCGCAAAGAAAAAGGCGGACCACAGGCCCGCCTTTAACATCGCATCAAAATACATCCAAAATGGATTCAAATTCGCGATTACACCGTTTCGGGATCGAAGAAGAACAGGGCCTGGCTGATCGCCGCGCGCACCGTGTTGCGGTGGAAAGGCTTGGTGATCAGGAAGGCCGGCTCCGGACGCTCGCCGGTGAGCAGGCGTTCGGGGAAGGCGGTGATGAAGATCACGGGCACGTCGATCTCGCGCAGGATGTCGGCAACCGCATCGATACCCGAACTGTCATCGGCAAGCTGGATGTCGGCAAGGACCAGGCCCGGCTTGTCGCGGCGGGCCTGCTCGACCGCCTCGTCACGGGTTACGGCGATGCCGGTCACGTCATGGCCGAGGTCGCGCACGATCGTCTCGATATCCATCGCGATGATCGGCTCGTCCTCGATGATCAGAACCTTGGCCTTGATCTGGCTGTCGATCTCGCTCAGCGCCTCGCTGACCAGACTGGAGACGGTACGATCGTCCAGGCCCATCAGATAGGCGGTATCGGCGTTCGAGAAACCCTCCATCGCGGTCAGCAGCAGCGCCTGGCGCGACAGCGGCGGAATGCGCCGCAGACGCTGCTCGGCGAGCAGACGGCGCGAATCGTCATCGGCATCGGGATAGGCATCGAAGCTGTCGGCTTCCTCGCGGTCGTCATGCGTCGAACCCCAGATCACCTGGAACACGCGGTACAGACCCAGACGGGCATCGACATCGCTCGGGAACTGGTCGGGCGCGGCGATGATGGCCTGAAGCGTTGCCTTCACATAGGCATCGCCATGATGCTGATCGCCGGCGAGCGCCCGGCTGTAGCGCCGCAACAGGGGTAGATGGGGAGCGAGCGTCTGGCCCAGGGACATGCAATGAAACTCCTTTATCGGCTGGCGCCGTGTCTATGGCCTTCCGCCCCCCGTGTCAAAACCGGGGGCGCAAAGGGATGCCGGATGTGAAAGCAGACAAACCGAACCTCGGCTAAGGAACAATCCGCGCCGCAGTTTGTTTCCTTAAGCGAGACGTTTATGCACAATCCCGCACGATTTTGCGGGCTTGGCAGGGTTGGGACGGCTTGCTAAGCCCATTTCGGGACGGAATTTCAACAGGCGGGATGGGATGCTCGTGCATCGTGACAATGACGATCAGTCCGGCGGCAACAAGCCTGCGAAGGGCCGCGCCGGTACCAAGCCGCATCTGGTAAGCGAAAATCCGGCGCCGGGTGATCCGGCTGCGGCCGATCAACCCGGTGGTGACGACGGCAAGACCCACCTTATCGGGGATGCGCTGAAGTCGGTCTATCAGCGCACGCTTGAGGAGGAGATCCCGGACGACTTTCTGGATTTGCTCAAGCAGTTGAAATAATGCGCAAGGCAGACCGGGCGAAGTTCCCGTTTCTGGCGCCGATCACGCGCCTGTCGATCGGCACCCGCCTTTTCCTCATTCTTGCCATCGCCCTGCTGCCGCTCGCGCTCGGCGCAGTTGTTGCCAACCGCAGTCTGGCCGATACGGCGAACGAGGAGCGCAGCCGCCTGCTCCAGAAGAATGTCGACGATGCGGCCCTGCGGCTCAACTCGGCGATCGACAACGATCTTGCCATCCTCAGCGCCGCTGCTTCACAAATCGCGCTCGGCGAAGATCCGGCCAAGATCTGCCTCAACCTGCGCGAGCAGCTGGGGGCCAAGCAGACGCGCTTTGCCGCCCTGCTCTATGCCAATAATGCGGGACCTCCCGCGTGCCAGATCGGGGCAGTGCCGCGCATATTGCGCGAGGTGGGCGCAGATCCCGCTCCGCCGCGCGTCACCCTGGCTATCCCCGCCAAGGGCGCGATCTTTGTCACCCGGGGCCGGGTCTCGGTTGCGCGCGCCGCCGCCTATTACTCGTCCGACAGCCTGTTTGCGCTGGCTGATCCAGTGGATGATGTTCCGCTCTCGCAATTCGAGCTGCGCTCGCGCGACGATGTGCTGCCGCTGACGGAAATTCCCCCCAACTGGCAGCGCAGCCTGAATGCGCTGATGACCGCGCGGCGCATGGTGGCGGGCATCAATCTGGACCTGCGATATGTCCGGCCGAAACAGTCGCCGCCCGAATTCCTGGCCCAGATCATTCCATTCATCACCCTGCTGGCAGCCGCGATCATCGGCTGGCTGGTGGTCAACATCATGCTCATCCGTCCGCTGACGCTGCTGCAGCGCAAGGTGCGCCAGTACGAGATCGGCGAGCAGATGGCACCGATGGACAGGACCGCGTTCAACGCCAGCGAGATCGAGGAGCTGGACCAGGGCTTTGTCGCGCTGGCGCACAAGGTGTCGGTGGACCGCGAGGCGCTGGACGAGGGTCTGAAGCAGCAGGTGCTGCTGACGCGCGAAGTGCATCACCGGGTCAAGAACAACCTGCAGATCATCGCCAGCCTGATCAACCTGCACGCTCGCACGGCCGATTCCGATCCGGCCAAGCTCGCTTATGGCAAGATCCAGCGGCGCGTCGACGCGCTGGCGGTCGTCCATCGCAACCATTTTGCCGGCAACGAGCGCAACGAGGGCATCAATCTGCGCGCGCTGGTGGGCGAGCTGGCGGGCAGCTTCGAACATGCCGACAATGTGCACGGCGGCGACGGGCCCGATATCATGATCGATATCGACAATGTCCATGTCAGCCAGGATGTCGGCGTGCCGATCGCCTTTCTGCTGACCGAGATCCTCGAGCTGATCCACCTGACCCGGCCCGACGCGCCGATCCGCATCTCCGCCGTTCGCAAGAGCGACGATCCGGCCAAGATCGTGCTGCGCGTCGCGTCCCCGGCGCTTGGCCCCAATCCGGCGTTGGAGGAAATGCTGGGCGATGGCATCGACCGGGTGATGACCGGACTTGCCCGCCAGCTGCGCGCGCCGCTGGAGCGCGACACTGCGTTCGAGTGCATCGCGATTGCCGTGCCGGTCTTCGTTCCGGCGAAGGTCTGACGCGATATTGACTGGCCCGTCACGCTCACGCAGGCGCGAATGACGATCTAGCCACCCTTTGCATAATAGCGCGAGCGGAAGTCGTCGCCGAACTGCGCCATCCGGCCATCGCCGATCGCCGCGCGCATGCCCGCCATCAGGTCCTGATAGAAGCGCAGATTGTGCTCGGTCATCAGCATCGCGCCGAGCATCTCGCCCGATTTGACAAGGTGATGCAGATAGGCGCGGCTGAACCGGGTGCAGGCGGTGCAACCGCAAGCCTCGTCCAATGGTCCCTGGTCCTCGGCATGCCGCGCATTGCGGATGTTGATCGGCCCGTCCCAGGTGAACGCCTGGCCGTTGCGCCCCGATCGTGTCGGCAGCACGCAGTCGAACATGTCGACACCGCGCTCGACCGCGCCGACCAGATCGTCAGGCTTGCCCACGCCCATCAGATAGCGCGGGCGATCCTCGGGCAGCTGGCCGGGCGCATAATCGAGCACGGCGAACATCGCCTCCTGCCCCTCGCCCACCGCGAGGCCGCCGATCGCATAACCATCAAAGCCTATGTCGCGCAGCGCATCGGCGGATTGCTGGCGCAGTTGCTCATCGAGCGAGCCCTGCTGGATGCCGAACAGGGCAGCACGCTCGGCATGATCGCCGCCGCTGTCGAAGCCCTCGCGCGAGCGGCGCGCCCAGCGCATCGATTGCTCCATCGCGGCGGCCTGAACATCGCGCGTCGCGGTGGCGGGCACCAGTTCGTCGAACGCCATGACGATATCCGACCCCAGCAGCCGCTGGATCTCCATCGAGCGTTCGGGGCTCAGCATATGCTTCGACCCATCCAGATGGCTGCGGAACGCGACGCCCTCCTCGGTCACCTTGGTCAGCGCCGAAAGGCTCATCACCTGATAGCCGCCGCTGTCGGTCAGGATCGGGCGCGGCCAGTCCATGAACTTGTGCAGCCCGCCGAGCCGCGCCACCCGCTCCGCACCGGGGCGCAGCATCAGGTGATAGGTATTGCCCAGGATGATGTCCGCACCGAGCTCGCGCACCTCGGCAGGCTTCATACCCTTGACCGTGGCAGCGGTACCCACCGGCATGAACGCGGGCGTGCGGATGGTGCCGCGCTTCATGGCGAGCTCGCCCAGCCGGGCCTTGCCATCGCGCGCGGTGATCGAAAAGGCGAATCTGGGCGGGGTCTCGGTCATGGCGGCGCGCTCTAGCGGCTTTGGCCGCGCGGAGCAAAGGTTTGAAAGGCGCGAGGGGTTTGACGACTCGGCGGGCCTGTGTCAGCGATAGGGCCGGATCCAACGCCACAGGAAAGCCGCAGAATGTCGCACAGCCCAAGCCTCACCGCTCTTGCCTCGGCGCTGATCGCTGCGGCCTCGCTCGCGGCCTGTTCGCAGGACAAGCCGGCCGAGGCCGAGCAGACCAGCAGCAAGGCGATCGAAAAGGCGGCGACCGAATTGGCCGCGCAGGAAAAATGCTATGGTATCGCGCTCGCCAAGCAGAATGACTGCGCCGCCGGGCCCGGCACCAGCTGTGCGGGCACGTCGAATGTCGACTATCAGGGCAATGCCTGGAAGTTCACCGAGGCGGGCGAGTGCGAGAAACTGGGCGGATCGCTGACCGAAGTGGCCGACAACGATCCGCCGGTTCCGCCCAAGGGCTAGACCCTGTTCGCTTTTGATGGAATCAAAAGCTGGGTCTAGCTTTCTGTTTTGCCGTGATTTCCGAGCCGTGAAATGTTCCATTTCACTCGAAATCACTCTAGGCGATCAGAACACCGCCTTCGGGGTTTTCTCCTCCATCATCGCCGCGCGCACCATCGGCACCGGCGGTCCGCCATAGGATAGGAAGGCATCGTGGAACGCCTTCCACGCCTCGCGCCCGCCCTTGCCTGCGGTCCAGTCGGCGCGCAGCTTGCGGATCATCAGCTTGCCGAGCGTATAGTTGAGATAGCCCGGATCACATGTGCCGCGCAGCGCCTGCTGCCGGGCATTGCCCTCGTCGACATAGCATTGGTCGCGGAACAGCGCGATCGACTGGTCGACGCTCATGCCGCCGGTATGCAGGCCGATGGCCGACAGATAGCGGCAGTTGCGCAGCAGCGCGTTGGCAAGCTGGCCGATATGCACTTCCGGATCGCCCTTGCCGAGCCCGGCCTCCCACATCATCTCCTCGGTATAATGCGCCCAGCCTTCGGCATAGGCATAGCCGACGAACAGCCGGCCGAAGAACGACTTGGCGCGGTTGGCGTGGAGGAAGTTGAGGAAATGGCCGGGCCAGACCTCGTGCACGCTGGTGAACAGCAGGTCTTTCCTGGGCGGAATATATTCGGCCTGAACTTCCGGTGCCCATGACGGGTCGGGCGGCGAGATGTAATAGACCGACGGCAGGCCTTTCTCGTACGGCCCCGGAATATCGATATAGGCCGAATTCTGCCGGTTATAGGGCGGCGATTCCTCGACCTTGGCCTCTTCGGTTCCGGGGATCGAGACCAGATCCTTGTCGACCAGAAAGGCGCGCAGCTCGGGCAGCTGCCGCCGCGCCTCGGCGACCGGGCCATCTTCGGGCTTGTCCTTGGCAAGCTTGGCCATGCAATCGGGCATGGTCGCGCCCGGCGCGAATTGCGCGCAGGCGGTGGCGAGCGCCTGCTGGTTGCGTTTCAGATCCGCCTCGCCGATTGCCTCCAATTCGGCCAACGGCAGATCGACCATCTCGGTATCCACCAGCATCTGCGAGAACAGCTGGGGTCCGATGGCATAGCCGACCCTTGCCGTGGCCTTCTCGGCCTTGAGCCAGTCGGCCAGCCCCTGCATCGCTTTGCTCGCCTCGGCCGTGGCCGTCTCGAGATCCTTCTTGACCGCTTCGTCGCCCACCTCGGCAAACGCGGCGCGAGCATCGCCGGTGAAGAAGCTGGCATAGCCGCCGAAGGCATTGACGCCATAATCGATCGCATAGGGATCGAGCGGCGATTTGAGATTGGCCCTGATCTGCTCCGCCGCCTTGGGCACGGCACGCGCATAGGCGATGAACGCCCTGGCGCGCGTGGTCACATCGGCATAGGGCCGCGTCACATAGACCGACGGATCGAGCGTGCCGGTATAGAAGGCCGGGTTGCGGTGCGGCCAGTCGGCGGCCTTGAGCCAGAACAGCTCCCCCTTGACCACAGCGATCAGATAATCGCGCTCGAACCTCTGGTCCTCGTCCAACTTGGCGGGGTCCATCGCCTGCGCATCGGCGAGCGTCTTGTCGAGAAACGCGATCTGGTCCGCCAGCCCCTCTTCCGACCAGTCGGGCAGCCTGCCGTCGAACTCGTGCCGCCCCTGATAGACCGCGAAATCGGGATTGCGCGGGAAATAGCCGGTCAGAAAGCCGTCGAGGAACTTGCCCCATTCGCTGCCGGTATCGATGCCGGTGCCCTTTTCCGCCGGCTCCGAGGGAGCACCGCCGCTGCAGGAGACAGCGAGTGTCGCCAGCGAGACGGCGGCTAGAATGCGTTTGGCAAGATGCATATGGGCGACCTCTTGGATTTCCGGTTTCCGCCCTTGCTGGCACCCTTGCACGCGGTTGGAAAGAGGCATTTTTTTGCAGGCGCACAACAGCCTGGGCATGGTTCGGCCAAGTTCATCTTGCTTGCCGCACGGCACCGCCTGGCCTACCGACGCGGCCATGGAATCCGTAGCCGCTCCGCATCCGTTCACCATTGCCAATTACCGCGCCTATTGGCTGACGCGCCTGGCGTCGATGCTGGCGCTCTACTGCATGATGCTGATCGTCGGCTGGCAGGCCTATAATATCGCGCGCGAGACGATGGACATCGCCGCCAGTTCGGCGCGGCTCGGGATGATCGGGCTGTTGCAGTTCGCGCCGCTGTTCGTGCTCACTCCGCTGGTCGGCTGGATAGCGGACCGGATGGACCGCCGCCTCGTGGCCCGGATTGTACTGTTCTGCCAGGCCGGTATCGCGGCGACGCTGGCCTGGACGACGGCGCAAGGCCTGATCAGCCTGCCGATCCTGTACATCATCGCTGCGATGCTGGGGACCGCGCGCGCGTTCCTGGGCCCGTCGCTGAGCGCGCTCGCGCCCAATCTGGTACCCAAGGCCTCGCTGCCGACCGCGATCGCGCTGTCCTCGATCGCCTGGCAATCGGGCATGCTGATCGGCCCTGCCATGGCCGGACCGCTTTATGCCATCCGGCCCGACCTGCCCTATATCGTCAGCGCCTGTCTCTATGCGCTGGCGGGCCTCGCCATGCTGACCGTCGGCCCCGTGCCGCGCACGATCATGGACAGGGGCAAGGGACCGATCGCGCAGATCATCGACGGCATGGCCTATGTCGGCCAGAACAAGCTGGTGCTGGGCGTGATCACGCTCGATCTCTTCGCGGTGTTCCTGGCCGGCTCCACCGCTTTGCTGCCGGTGTTCGCGCGCGACATATTGAAGGTCGGCGAACAGGGCCTGTCGCTGCTCGCCTCCTCCCCGGCTGCCGGCGCAGCCCTCGTGGCGTTCGTCTTCTCGTTCCGCCCGATCCGGACCAATGTCGGCAACAAGATGCTGGTCAGCGTGCTGCTGTTCGGTCTTGTGACGGTGATCTTCGGCTTCAGCCGTATTCTCGTCGTCTCGATGGCCTGCCTGTTCGTCGCAGGCGCAGCGGACATGTTCAGCGTCTATGTCCGCCAGTCGCTGATCCAGCTCAACACGCCCGACGACAAGCGCGGGCGGGTTTCGGCGGTCTCGCTGCTGACGGTCTCCGCCTCGAACGAACTCGGCGATGCCTTTTCGGGCATGCTCGCCTGGCTGATCGGCCCGGTGGCAGCGGTTGTGGCGGGCGGCGGCGGCGCTATATTGATCACGGCGCTCTGGTCCCGGCTGTTCCCGCAGATCGGGGCCGCGCGCAGCTTCGATCCTGCCGAGGAAGAAGCCTGATCCCCATTTGACAGCGCCAGACATACAGGCGCGCTGAAGCAGGAGACACTTCGACATGATCGCTGCCAATATTCTCGAAACCATCGGCAAGACCCCGCATGTCCGCATCAACCGGCTGTTCGGCGACGCGCAGGTATGGATCAAGTCCGAACGCTCGAACCCGGGCGGATCGATCAAGGACCGAATCGCGCTAGCGATGATCGAGGCGGCGGAGGCCGATGGCTCGCTCAAGCCCGGCGGCACGATCATCGAGCCGACATCGGGCAATACCGGCGTGGGCCTGGCGATGGTCGCGGCGGTCAAGGGCTATAAGCTCGTTCTCGTGATGCCCGAAAGCATGTCGATCGAACGGCGGCGGCTGATGCTGGCTTATGGCGCGACCTTCGACCTGACGCCGCGCGAAAAGGGCATGAAGGGCGCGATCGAGCGCGCGCAGGAGCTGATCGAGCAGACCCCCGGCGCATGGATGCCGCAGCAGTTCGAGAATGCCGCGAACATCTCGGTGCATGTGCGGACCACCGCGCAGGAGATTCTCAACGATTTTGCCGATTCGCCGATCGACGTGATGATCACGGGTGTCGGCACGGGCGGTCACATCACCGGATGCGCCGAGGAGTTGAAAAAGCACTGGCCCGCGCTCAAGGTCTATGCGGTCGAACCGACGCTTTCCCCCGTGATTTCGGGCGGTCAGCCCGGACCGCACCCGATCCAGGGCATCGGCGCGGGCTTCATCCCCGGCAACCTGCACACGCGGCTGCTCGATGGCGTGATCCAGGTCGATCCCGCCGATGCCAAGCAGATGGCGCGCCGCTCCGCCAGCGAAGAGGGCATGCTGGTCGGTATCTCGTCCGGCGCAACGCTGGCCGCGATCGCGCAGAAGCTCTCCGATCTGCCCGCAGGATCGCGCGTACTGGGCTTCAATTATGATACCGGCGAGCGCTATCTGTCGGTACCCGATTTCCTGCCCGAATAAGGCTCGCGCAACCCGCCACATGAGCGCCTGCGCCATTCCCGGCGAATCGATCCGATCCGCCGGGCAGCTGCATGACCTTTTCATCCAATACTGGCACAATCCGTCCTGCAAACCTTCCGACTGCACCGGAACGGACGCAACTAGCGCGTCCTGACCGGGAATCATTCCATTCCGGCTCGAGTTGAGATATATCCGAAGTGAAGGTTAATGTATCCAAAGTGGATATACCGTCAAATCGGGGGGATATCTTGGAGCCAAGTCGCATAGAATTGACCGACGTGCAGGTCAGTTGTCTGCGCCTTGTGGCAGATGGCTATACTTCCAAGCAGATCGCCAAGAAATTGGGGCTGACCCCAATGACGGTCGACCAATATCTTCAGCGCGCCAAGACGGCGATGGGCGCGCCCGATCGACGCACGGCCGCGCGCTGGCTCGCCGAAAGCCAGCAAATTCCGCCATTCAAGTCTTTTGAACTCAAACCGCCGCCGGTTGTCGAGCCGGCCAATGATGTGACACCTCCTGTGGCGTCGGCAGCGGATATGCCGAACGCTGAAGCCACCGGCCAGTGGCAGATGCGGTTCGGACATCCTCCTGTCGGCGGCATCAGAACATCGCTGGACGCAAGCCAGAAGACGACGACCATCCTGCGGATCGCAGGCCTGTCGCTCATCTATACGACGGCATTTGCGCTGGTGCTTGGCGGGGCGCTCAGGGCGTTCAGCTGATCTGGTGCCTGGATCGCCAACTCGTGCACCGTGACCGGTGCGAGAAGGAGAAGACCCATGCACATCGATGGTAACGCCGTCCGCATTGTCGCCCAGGATACCCGCTCGTCCTTTGCCAGCTATGATCGCGCCATTCTCGACGCGGCCCGGCTTTCGATGACCATGCTCGAAGCGAACGCGCTTTCCGAAGTCCCTGCTCGCGACTCGCAGATCGCCCTGCGCGCCATCCATGAAAGCACCGGTCACCTCATTTCTGCACGCGGCAGCATGGTGAAGCTGGTCGGCCATCTGAATTCGGTCAAGCGCCGCAGCGATCAGGCCCCGATGAATGTCGGGTGCCCCGGTCCCACGCCTCTCGGGTCGCTCCAGGACGAGGCGTCGGAAGCCGAACCCGCGTTCGGATGACCATCGGTCGGCAATGCGTTGAGCCACGACCATGATCACGATCATCTTCTGGCTCTTCGCATTGCTGAGCGGCAGCTTTGTTTGGCTGCACGGAAAGTCTGAAGGCAGACGCGCAATCCTGCTGTTTCTGGCCGCAACGCTGCTGACCGCGGCCGTCCAGGTGCTGCACACCCGGTGGCAGCAGACGCATTGGCCGCTGATGGCGGTCGATACCGCCTATCTGGTCGCCGCCTATGTCTTCGCGTTGCGCAGCGACCGTTACTGGCCGCTCTGGATCGCCGCCTTTCAGCTTCTCACCGTAGCCACCCATTTCGCGACGATCATCGCTCCGGATTATCTGCCGAAGATATACTCGGCGATTGCCACCTTCTGGGTAGTTCCCCTGCTGCTCAGCATGGTTGCCGGGGTGTATCTCGATCACCGCGCACTCAAACGCTTGGTGCCCCCCCAATGACCCAATTCTATTGCCTCATCCTCGTCCCCGAAACCGGCGAGGCGACACCACCCCAGCCGCTGCTCGACGCCAACGAACCCTGGAAGGCGCGCGCCGAAGCGGCCAGCCGCTATCTCAAGCTGCGCAGCCAGCGCGACGCCATTGCTGGCCCCAGCCTGTTGTCCGATCCCGCCTGGGACATGCTGCTCGATCTCTTCGTCGGCCATATCACCGGGCGCGATGTTTCGGTGACCAGCGCCTGTCTCGCCTCGCGCCGCCCGGCCACCACGTCGCTGCGCTATATCGAGCGCATGGCGAAACAGGGGCTGATCCGCCGCGAGAAAGACTGCAACGACAATCGCAAGGTCTATCTGCGGATGACCGAAAAGGCATTCCGCGCGGTGGCGAAATGGATCGATGCACTGCGCGACGAGCTGATCACCGCGTGAGAGCTTCGCCTTTGCCCTGCGCAATGGGCTGAAACTGTGTCATCATGCGCTGCCCGAACCGATGGAGCAGCGCATGGTGACCAGACCGCTTCTGCGGGAACTGCATGACGAGGTGATCGAAACGGTCGCCGCCGACGGCAAGCGCATCTGCCTGCGCTCGATCCGCCAGTCGGATGAGGACCGCATGCGCGAAGGCATAAAGCGGCTGTCCGAACAGTCGCGCTACATGCGCTTCTTCTCGGTCCAGCCGATGCCCTCCGATCCGGTGATCGACAGGCTGCTCGATGCCGACGGGCACGATCATATCGCCTGGGGAGCGATCCATCTCGACGGCATGGACAATCCTGCCGTCGGTGCCGTCCATGCGATTCGCAGCGAAGATCACCCACATGCCGGCGAATTCTCGGTCGCGGTGCTCGATGATTATCACGGGCTCGGCCTCGCCCGCATGCTGACCACGGTGCTTCTGATTCATTGCGAGGTCGAGGCAATGTGCGAGCTGGAAGTCCAGACGCTCGCGGAGAACATGCCCGCCATTCGGTTCATTCTTTCCATCGGTGCCCAGCGGCGCGAGAGCGAGGCTGGCATTATCAGCTTCCGACTACCGGTCAGGCCCGCAATCCGGCAGATTTCCGCCACTTCCGATCTGCAAGGCGTGCGGGACATCCTCAGTGCGCTCGCCCGCTATATCCCGACGGACGACAGTCCCTGTGCCGCTTTGGGACAATGAAGCCGGCGCTTTGCAGTGCGCCTCCAACTAGCGCAGATCCCCGCCGGCAAGCCCGTTGACGCACCGCACCGCCTGTGGCCGGCACCGCATAGTTATGATTTGCATTTCATCCATAACGGACTAATAGTCCCGCCAGTTTGGATCAATCGGCTAAGCAGGTGCGACTATGGAAGATGTGGAAACCTTGATTTCTTTGACGGCTGATATTGTCGTTGCGCATTTGAGCAACAACAAAGTGGCCAATTCGGACATTCCGCAGCTGATTTCCTCGGTCCATGCCGCGCTCCACAGCATCAACCAGCCTGCAGTTCCCGAGCCTGAAGCTCCCAAGGAGCCTGCGGTTCCGATCCGCTCGTCGATCAAGCCCGATCATCTCGTCTGCCTGGAAGACGGCAAGAAGCTTCGCATGCTCAAGCGCCATCTGATGGTGCACTACAACATGACACCCGATGACTATCGCGCGAAATGGGGCCTGCCCAAGGATTACCCGATGGTCGCCCCCAATTATGCCGAGCGCCGCCGCGAGCTGGCGCTGCAGATTGGCCTCGGCAAGCAGGGCCGCGGCGGCGGTCGCAAGAAAAAGGTCTGATCGACCGACACTTCAGTCTGACATAGCGGACTGGGCAAGGGGGCGTCTTCGGGAGGAGCCGTCCCCTTGTTTGTTTCTGGCCCCTTCGTGTTTGCGCAGCACCCTCAACGCGCGGTGTAGAGTTCCGCAATCGACAGCGATCCCCTGCCCCGCGCGCGGCAAGCCACCGGGCAGGTGAATATCTGGACACGAATGAACCCCCTGAAACTTGGTTTGACGGACAGGTCAGAGCGCTTCACTATCGTCGCAGTAGCCCCTACCCACGTGACCAAACATGCACTTTCGGGGCGTCGTGCGCGTGTGGCAAATTGTCGCAAACGGTCACAAATCGGCGCCTGTTCAATAACTTATATGCTTTTATGTTAATTTACCCCTGATTTGGGGATTTGCCGAGCGGACTCCCATCCATGCCTCATCATCTGCCTGCGCTATCCCGCACCAGCGTCATCGCGATCAGTTTTGCCGCGATGATCCTGCTCGGGGGGCTGCTCCGTCAGACCGGCGAAGCGCTGGGTGGGATGCTCGATCTGACCCTGACCGGGGCGGAGGCGCGTGCGCTGCTGGATAGGCTCACGCCTTGGCAGCGGGATCTGCATGCGCACGCGACCCTGCTGTATGACGGCCTCTATCCGCTCGCTTATGGCGCATTCTTCGCCGGGCTCGCGGTTCGTCTGGGCGGTGCGAAGGCGCGCTGGATCGCGCTGGTGATGCTGGGCGGCATGGTCGCCGATTATGCCGAGAACATCGTGCAGCTGCTCGCGCTCAGCGGGCGGGCGGATTGGCTCGATGCCAAGGCGGTGCTGACGCCGATCAAGTTCGCGCTGACCGGCACCGCAGTGCTGGCGACGCTGGTGCTGGCGATCAGGGCGACATGGGCCAGAGTGCGGCGCTAGCGCGCGACCGCCTTGCCACGAAAAGGCCAGCTACCGATCTGCTCCCACGGCCCGCCGCGATAGCGATGCAGCGCAAGGCCCGTGATCGCCAGCGGGCGGGGCATGAAGGTGGTAGACAGCGCAGCGTGCAAGGCGCGCGCGGCGGCGGCTTCTACCTTGTTCTGCACGGTTATGTGCAGCCGGGGCACGCCCTGATCCTGCGCGGTGAGCAGGCCGTGCAGGCCTTCCGCCATCATCGCGCGGATCGCCAGCAAGCCGGGTGAATGAATGCGCAAGGCAACGCCATTGCCCATGCGCATGACCTCGCTCAGCCTGGCATCGGGGCAGGCGAATTCTCGCGCCAGCGCCCGCGTCCGCTCGACGATCTCACCCTCGCAATGGCCAGGCAGATGGTGAAAGAGCGTGACATGCGCCTCGACCACATTCCGGTCGGCAGGATAATGCGCGCGGCGCAGCGCATCGGCCCAGGCCTGATCGGCTGCGCCCATTGTCGCTGTCATGATGATCGGTTCGCGCCGCATCTCAGCTTCCTAGCGGGGATCGGCGGATGCACAAAGGGGCGCGGTGCATTGCTGCACCGCGCCCCCGCTTGCGACCCGTCTAGGGATCTCGTCTGTCAGTTGGCTCAGGCCAGTTCGGGCTGCTTCGCCTTGATCTTGGCCAGAACGTTTTCCGGGGCGGTTTCGCCATAGGGATCGTTGTCCAGACCGTGGTCGTTGATGCCCGGCTCTTCGAACCAGTCGGTGATCACGCCATTGTCGACGACCATCGCATAGCGCCAGCTGCGTTCACCGAAACCGACATGGTCCTTGCGGATCAGCATGCCCATGCGGCGGGTGAAGTCGGCCGAACCATCGGGAAGCAGCTTGACCTTCTCGACGCCCAGCGACTTGCCCCACTGGTACATCACGAACGCGTCGTTGACCGACACGCAGTAGATTTCGTCGATGCCTTCGGCGCGAAAATCGTCATACATGGCTTCGAAGCCCGGAACCTGCGAGTTCGAGCAGGTCGGGGTGAACGCGCCGGGCAGCGAGAAGATGACCACGCGCTTGCCAGCGACCAGATCGCCGGTGAGCTTGTCTTCCCAACGGAAGGGGTTGGGGCCTTCGATGCTGTCGTCGCGCACGCGCGTCTTGAGGCAGACATTGGGAACCTGACGTCCGATCATGGGAAACTCCTTGAACGATGGGGGACTATGTTTTGCAGTGCAGCATCTAGGCAAGCGCAGCCGCCAAGTGAAATGAAAACATTCGTGTGCCGTGATCGCTTTTTTCGATGATTTGGTCGCATTGGCCATGACACTCGATTGGACCGCGCGCAGAACGGCGTGACATGGTTGCAATAGTCACAGAATATCTTCACCTTGAATGCATCTGGAGGGAGCCTCAATGATCCTGTCACGGCCCTTGGGCTGGTTCTGGCTGCTGGCCATCGTTCTGCTGGCGTGGAACGTCATCGGCCTCGTCGCCCTGCTGTTCGACCCCGTGTTGGGCCTGGGCGATGTTTCGAAGCTCGCCCCGGAACAGCAGGCTCTGTACGCAGCGCGCCCCGCCATCGCCTTTTACGGCTTCGTACTGGCGACGGTGGCAGGGACGGCAGGTGCGATCGCTCTGCTGCTGCGGCGTAACTTTGCTCTCTGGCTGTTCATCGCCTCGGCGGTCGGGCTGGTGCTGCAGAACGCCTGGCTGTTCGCTGACCCTTCGCGGCTGGATGCCGGCGTGCTCGGCTTCCAGGCGCTGGTCGCCGGATCGATCGTGCTGGAAATCTGGCTGACGCTCACCGCAAAAAAGCGCCGCTGGAGCCGTTGATTACATCTCCCCGCGCGCGCGGCGGATGGCGAACCATTTTTCGACATTGCGGTTATGGTCGGCCAGCGTGCTGGCAAACACGTGCCCGCCGGTGCCATCGGCCACGAAGTACAACGCATCGGTGCGCGCCGGGTTGAGCACCGCCTCGATCGAGGCGCGGCCGGGATTGGTGATCGGACCCTTGGGCAGGCCGGTCATCGCATAGGTATTATAATCGTTCACCGCCGAGATTTCGGATTGGCGGATGCGACGCCCCAGCGGCTTGCCGCGCGTGATCGGGTAGATGATCGTCGGGTCCGCCTGCAGCATCATGCCCTTGCGGATTCGGTTGCTGTACACGCCCGCGATCATCCGCCGTTCGGACGCCTTGCCGGTCTCTTTCTCGACGATCGCCGCCAGGGTGACCGCTTCCTGCGGCGTCTTGGCGACCGTATCGGGCGAACGGTTGGGCCAGAGTTCGGCGATCGTGTCCTGCATCGCCTTCTGCATCCGCAGCATCACCGCGATGCGCTTTTCGCCGCGTTCGAAGCTGTAGCTTTCGGGAAGAATGGTGCCCTCTTCCGGGACGGGCACGTCGCCGGTGAGCAGCTTTTCCGCCATCAGCTTTTCGTGCACCAGGATGCTCGGCATGCCTTCGGGTACGGTGACCATCCGGCGGATGACCGCCCCGCCCTGCAGGATATCGAGGATCTGCGCGTTGCTCGCGCCTGCGGGAATGACGAATTCGCCCGCCTTGATCGGATCGCTGCCGCCGAACACCTTAGCGCGGTTGAGGAACGCGCCGGCCGAGCTGATCGCGCCCTTTTCCTCGAGCACCTTCGCTGCGCTGGCGAGCGAACTGCCTGCCGGGATGACCACGGACAGCTCTTCGGGCGCGGGGCCGGACGCGGTCCAGCCCCAGTAGAAATTGCCGCCGATCAGCAGCACCAGCGCCGCAGCGCCTGCCAGAACAATGCATCCCAGACGGCGCAGCATGATAAGCTCAGACCGCCTTCATGATCAGGCTGGCATTGGTGCCGCCAAAGCCGAAGCTGTTGTTGAGCACGGCCTTCACCTGCCGCTTCTTCGCGACATGCGGCACGAGATCCACGCCTTCGGTGCCTTCGTCGGGATTGTCCAGGTTGAGCGTCGGCGGGACGATCTGGTCGCGGATGGCGAGGATGCAGAAAATGCTCTCCACCGCGCCTGCGCCGCCGAGCAGATGCCCGATGGCCGATTTGGTCGAGCTCATCGAAACCCCGCCGATGGCGTCGCCGAACAGCCGCTTGACCGCGCCGAGCTCGATCGTGTCGGCCATGGTCGAGGTGCCGTGTGCGTTGATGTAATCGATATCGGCCGGTGTCATTCCCGCCTTTTTGAGTGCCATCTGCATCGAGCGATAGGCACCATCGCCTTCCGGATGCGGTGCCGTCACGTGATAGGCATCGCCCGACAGGCCATAGCCCACGACCTCGGCATAAATCTTGGCACCGCGCGCCTTGGCGTGCTCATATTCCTCCAGCACGACAATGCCCGCACCTTCGCCCATGACAAAGCCGTCGCGGTCCTTGTCATAGGGGCGGCTGGCCTGTTCGGGCCGGTCGTTATAGCTCATGTTGAGCGCGCGGGCCTGCGCGAACCCGGCTATGCCCAGCGGATTGACGGTGCTCTCCGCGCCGCCCGCCAGCATGATATCGGCGTCATCGTCGCGGATCATCCGTGCCGCATCGCCGATGCTGTGCGCCCCGGTGGAGCAGGCGGTGACGACCGCATGGTTCGGCCCCTTCAGACCATATTTGATGCTGACCTGACCCGAGATCAGGTTGATCAGCCGACCATGCACGAAATGCGGAGAAACGCGGCCCGGCCCCTTTTCCGCCAGCAGCAGCGACTCGCTCTCGATCCCCGGCAATCCGCCGATGCCCGATCCGATCGAGCAGCCCGTACGCAGCTTGGTCGCTTCGTCCATCTCGGCAAGGCCGGCATCTTCCAGTGCCTGGCCGGCGGCATCGATTCCGTAGATGATGAAGGGATCGACCTGACGCTGCACCTTGTGATCGACGCGCTTGTTGGGGTCGAAGCCATATTCGTGATCCGCTGGCTTGACCTCGCAGGCGATCTGGCACTTGTATTCGCTCGCATCGAAACGGGTGATGGTGCCCGCGCCGGACTTGCCGGCGAGCAGATTGCTCCATGACGTCTCGACATCGCCGCCCAACGGCGTGACCAGACCCAGACCCGTAATGACTACACGGCGCATTCGCCCCACTCCTGAAAAACCTGTTGCGACGTCTGCGGGCCCAAGCGCCCGCGAACGACGTTCGTCGAAAATGAAAAATGGCTTCCCCGCGTCGCCGAGACGACGATCAGGGAAGCCATCCTATCTTCACATGGTCGCAGCCAGATAGCAGCGACGCTGCCCACCGGACCCGGCCCGCCGATCGGTTTCGACGCGGTGCCTTGCCGGTGCGATGGGCCCCTGTGCCAGCAGCAAATCAGTCCTTGTGGCTGTCGATATATTCGATGGCATCGTTGACGGTGCTGATCTTCTCGGCAGCATCGTCGGGGATCTCGACGCCGAACTCTTCCTCGAACGCCATCACCAGCTCGACGATATCAAGGCTGTCAGCGCCCAGATCGTCGATGAAGCTTGCGTCTTCGGTGACCTTCTCGGCTTCCACGCCGAGATGCTCGATCACGATTTTTTTGACGCGGTCGCCAGTCTCACTCATTCAGAGTTCCTTCGATTTGTGTGTAACGAAAAATGCGAACTGAAATCACTGCCTCGCCCTAATGCCGCTTTTATCGGCTGGCAAGAGGGCTGCGTTACAGCATTGCCATGCCGCCATTGACGTGCAGCGTCTGGCCGGTGACATAGCCCGCCTCGCGGCTGGCCAGATAGACCACCGCCGCTGCGACATCGTCCCCCTCGCCCAGCTTGCCCGCCGGAATGCGTCCCAGCAAGGCGGATTTCTGCGCTTCGGGCAGAACCTCGGTCATGGCCGATGCGATGAAACCCGGCGCGACGCAATTGACGGTGATGTTGCGGCTGGCGAGTTCCGCTGCCAGCGCCTTGGACATGCCGACCAGCCCCGCCTTGGACGCGGCATAATTGGCCTGGCCGGGATTGCCGGTCGCGCCGACCACGCTGGTGATCGAGATCATGCGGCCGAAGCGCGCCTTCATCATCGGCTTGGCGGCGGCGCGGCACAGGCGGAACGCAGCTTCCAGATTGACGCGGATCACGTCCGCCCATTCCTCGTCCTTCATCCGCATCGCGAGATTGTCGCGGGTGATGCCGGCATTGTTGACCAGGATGTCGAGCGATCCCAGCGCCTCGACCGCCTGCGGGACGAGCGCATCGACGGCGGCAGCATCCGACAGGTCGCAGGTCAGCGCGACATGATCGCCACCGAGCGAGGCTGCAAAATCCTTGAGCTTGGCCTCGTTGCTGCCCGAAAGCGCCAGCCGCGCCCCATGCGCCGCAAGGCCGCGCGCGATGGCCGACCCGATGCCCCCGCTCGCGCCGGTGACCAGAGCGGTCATGCCTGTAAGATCGAACATTCGGTATCTCCTGTCATGCGCCTCTCCCCTACCCTGCCCCGCTCAGCCTGAGCCTGTCGAAGGCCACGCAAAATGGCCAGCGTGGGCGCGGGACCTTCGACAAGCTCAGGTTGAGCGGACGTTATGGGCGAGTTTGCTCCAAGCCTCAAACCGCTTCGAGCAGGCTTTCGATATCGCCCATCTCGACGATGCTCTCGCTGGCGACATCCTCGACGATACGCTTGATCATCGGGACCAGCACCTTGCCGCCCAGTTCGATGAAATGATCGACGCCCGCATCGCGCATCGCGATCACCGATTCCCGCCAGCGCACCATGCCGGTCACCTGATCGACCAGCAGCGTGCGGATCGTGCCCGCATCGCCGACCGGTGCGGCGGTGACATTGGCGAACAGCGGAACGATGGGATCCCTGATCTCGGTCGCGGCCAGCGCCTCGGCCATGCGTTCGGCGGCGGGCTGCATCAGCGCGCAATGGAAAGGCGCGGACACGGGCAGCATCATCGCCTTGCGCGCGCCCATTTCCTTGGCGATCGGCAGGCAGCGCTCGACTGCGGCAACATGGCCAGAGATCACCGCCTGGCCGAAGGCATTGTCGTTGGCGACGGCGCAGACCTGGTCCCCCGCCGCCTGCTCGGCAGCCTTGACCGCTTCTTCGAACTCGATGCCGAGCAGCGCGGCCATCGCGCCCTCGCCCACCGGCACCGCCGCCTGCATCGCCTGGCCGC
The DNA here is from genome assembly GCF_059803595.1 of Blastomonas sp. 34TW. Classification (NCBI taxonomy): domain Bacteria; kingdom Pseudomonadati; phylum Pseudomonadota; class Alphaproteobacteria; order Sphingomonadales; family Blastomonadaceae; genus Blastomonas; species Blastomonas sp. 34TW. The sequence goes on along the minus strand of NZ_JAPFGW010000005.1, from coordinate 202,810 downwards.
GCAGCTTGAGCAGCCGGGCGGTGGTGGCAAGGTCGATCGACCCTGCGGCGCACAGCGCGCTATATTCGCCCAGGCTGTGCCCGGCGACATAGGCAAAGCTGACCGGCACATCGCCCGCCTGCCCCTGAAGCGCACGGAACACGGCGATCGCGTTGGCCATGATCGCGGGCTGCGCGTTCTCGGTCAGCTGCAGCTCGTCGGCCGGACCTTCGGTCATCAGCTTGAACAGGTTCTGGCCGAGCGCCTCGTCGACCTCCTCGAACACCGCGCGCGCCTCGGCGCTCGCTTCGGCCAGGGCCTTGCCCATGCCGACCTTCTGACTGCCCTGTCCCGGAAAAATGAATGCGCGTGTCATGACTGTCGTCGTCCCTCGCCCCACAAGATCGCGCCGGCGCCCTCCAGCCCCTGCGTCAAGCGCCGCCCGTTAATCCTGTTGCCCCATAGTTGCAAGGCACTTGCTGCCAAGCGGCTTGCGACGATTTAATCGATCGATTAACACCAGGGCATGGATGATACCGCATTTGCCGAGAGGCTGGAAACGCTTTGCCGCTCGAAGCTGGGCGGCACCGGGCCGCTCGCCGAGCTCAAACGGCTTTCCGGCGGCGCGAGCATGCAGAGCTGGCGCTTCGCCTGGGGCGGTGAGGTGCTGATCCTGCGGCGCATGCCCGAAGGATTGCGGGCGGATGACGCCGCGATCGATTCCGGCGCGCTCGATCTCGACGGCCAGGCCGATGTGATCGAAAGCGCGGGGGCACATGGCGTGATGGCGCCGGCAGTGCGCGCACGTTTGGCCCCGGAAGATGGCCTGGGCGAAGGCTTTGTCATGGCCTGCGCCCCCGGCGAAGCACTTCCGCACGTGCTGCTGCGCGATCCGGCCTATGCAGGTGCACTCGAAAGCCTGCCGCAACAATGGGCCGAGCAGCTCGCGGCGATCCACGCGATTGCGCCTGCCAGCCTTCCCTCGTCACTGACCTATCGCACCCCGACCCAGATGCTGGCCGATCTCGAGCAACGCTGGCGCGATCTGGGCGGAATATCGCCCATCTACGCGCTCGCGTTCGGCTGGCTGGAGCGTGCATTGCCGGAGCCGGTAGAGCCGCGGCTGTGCCATGGCGATTTCCGCATGGGCAATCTGCTGGTCACGCCGCAGGGCCTGTCGGCGGTGCTCGACTGGGAGCTGGCGCATCTGGGCGACCCGGTGCAGGACCTGGCCTTTGGCTGCATCCCCAGCTGGCGCTTCGGGCGCTATGACAAGGTGCTCGGCGGCTTTGCGCAGCCCGAGGACATGCTGGCGCATTACGAGGCGATCACCGGGGCGCCGGTCGACCGGGCGCGCTTCCGGTTCTGGCTGGTCTATTCGTGCCTGTGGTGGGGCATATGCTGCCTGATCATGGCCGATATCTGGCGGCGCGGCGACAAGGCCAATCCCGAACGGCTGGTCATCGGTCGCCGTGTGTCGGAGGTGGAGATCGATCTGCTGCTGATGCTGTCGGACGAACTGGTTGATGTCCCCGCGCCGATGGATTGGCCCATGGCGGACATCGCCGCTGAAAACGGTGTGCCAACCGGTGCGGCGCTCACAGAGGCCGTCAGCCTCTGGCTCGATGGGAAGGTCGCCGCCACGGCACAGGGCCATGCGAAGTTCGAAGCGAAGGTCGCGGTGAACGCGCTGGGCATGGCAGCGCGCGATGCTGCGCTTGGCCCCGGGTTCCGCGCCAGTCAGATGAGGCGCCTCGAAATTCTGGGCTATGATGCCCCCGCTCTGGTCGCCGCGCTGCGCCAGGATCCGGCGCATGTCACTCCGGCGGTGCACCACCATCTCCGCCGGCTGGCAGCAGAGAATTGCCTGATCGATCAGCCGCGCTATGCAGGCCTTGCTGTAGCCCGCACCGCATGGAGCCAGCCCCCCCGGACATCTGGAGAAAATTTATAATCTGGCGCAATTTAGTCGCTTAATCCGCCGCGTCCCCGGTCGTTAAGTCCAGTGAACGATCAATTAAGGACGATTGGGTCAACCGATGGCAGAACTCCAGGCAGCACGCGGCAATCTCAGGGACCGGATGAAACTCGCCGCGTCGATCCTGGCAGGCCAGGCCAAGGCCGAAGAGGAGGCTCCGAAGAAGGAGACCGTCTTCGAGAACATCAAGAAGCAGCACTATCTCAAGATCTTCTCGTTCCTTGAGCAGGTGCAGCTCGATCCGGTACCGGACAACTACAAGCTGGCCTGGGAATATCTGAACGGCGGCAACAACACGCTGCGCGCTGCCGTGGACCGCAAGCTCGATACCCAAGGGCGATTGTCTTCGGAAACCGTTGCGGAAATTCTCGACGAGTGCGAGGGCCAGATGAAGGTGCAGGACCTCAACGCCCTGGTCGCCGAGAGCGAGGCGCTGCTCGCCGGAGGCTTCAAGACGCTGAGCAAGAGCGGCAAGGAAAGCATGGCCTATGCCGAGGCGCTGCAGACCCGGCTCGACTGGATGCGCGAGCTCGATCCCGCCGAACAGGCCGACATGCCGATCGAGGCGCAGTTCAAGGCGCTGCTCAAGATCACCACGCAGATGATGCAATCGACCAAGAAGGCAAGCGAAAGCCTGGACGAGAGCACCAAGAAGCTGAGCCAGATGCGCAGCCGCCTCGACGAAGCCAATGAAAAGGCACAGCGCGACCAGCTGACCGGCCTGCCCAACCGCTGGGCGTTCGAACAGCAATTTTCGGCTGCGACCATCCGCGCCAAGGAACGGTTCGAGCCGCTCTCGGTCGCGTTCATCGATATCGACCATTTCAAGCAGGTCAACGACACGCATGGCCATGAGGCGGGCGACCGCGTGCTGCAGCTGGTCGCCAAGACGCTCGATGGCTTCACCCGCGGCAACTGCCATCTGGCACGCCATGGCGGCGAGGAATTCGTCATCGTGCTGGAAAACACCACCACTGCCGAAGCAAAGAAGCAGATCGATGCGGTGCGCGAGGACCTGGCCGAACGCTCGCTGGTCAACAAGGAGAATGGCGAGCCCATCGGCCGCATCACCTTTTCTGCCGGGGTTGCGCCGTTCATTCCGGGCGAGGCCAACCGCCAGGTGCTGCGCAACGCCGATGCCGCGCTGTACGAAGCCAAGAATACCGGGCGCAACCAGGTGCTGATCTATCACGGGGGCTGAGCCTGCGGGCTGGCCAATGCCTGGGGCATTGGCACCCTTCCTTCGTCATTCCCGCAAAAGCGGGAATCCCGCTATCTGCACTGACGTCCGTCCAGAAGCGGGACCCCCGCCTTCGCGGGGGTGACGGAAAAGAGTATAAACTGGACTTGGAGCTCACCGCCACCATGCCGCTTTTTCTCGTCTCGGCGCTTGCTTTCTTCCGGCTTTTGGGTATTAGCCCGCGCTTGCCCTCGGACGAGTGACCCTCGACCCTGGCATGAAGAAAGCCGGAGGGGTGTGTCGCATGGGGCGCGCATCAGCGATCGGCAGATGAGTAAAGGAAGCCAACATGCCGATGTACGAGCATGTGTTTCTGGCGCGCCAGGACCTGTCCCAGGCCCAGGTGGACGCGCTGGCCCAGACCGCAACCGAGATTGTCGAACAGAACGAAGGCAAGGTCACCAAGACCGAGACCTGGGGTCTGCGCAACCTCGCCTACAAGATTCAGAAGAACCGCAAGGCGCACTTCGTTCTGCTGAACATCGAAGCCCCCGCCGGCGTCGTCGCCGAGCTGGAGCGTCAGACTTCGATCAACGAAGATATCATCCGTTACCTGACCGTGCGCGTCGACGAGCTGGAAAGCGGCCCGTCGGTGATGATGCGCAAGCAGGACCGCGAACGGCGCCCGCGCCGCGACCGCGAAGCCTGAGACAGAAAGGGATAACGACACATGGCACGCCCATTTTTCCGCCGCCGCAAGTCCTGCCCGTTTTCGGGCAAGAACGCTCCCGCCATCGATTACAAGGATGTGCGCCTGCTTCAGGGCTTCATGTCCGAACGTGGCAAGATCGTCCCCAGCCGCATCACCGCGGTTTCCGGCAAGAAGCAGCGTGAGCTGTCCAAGGCCATCAAGCGCGCTCGCCATATCGGCCTGCTGCCGTACATCGTGAAGTAAGGAGCAAGGGACATGCAGATCATTTTGCTCGAACGGATCGAGAAGCTGGGTTCGATCGGTGACGTCGTCACCGTGAAGGACGGCTATGCCCGCAACTTCCTGTTGCCCAACAAGAAGGCGCTGCGCGCCAACGAAGCCAACCGCAAGGTGTTCGAAGCCAATCGCGAGCGCATCGAGGCCGAAAACCTCGCCAAGCGCGACGAAGCGGCCAAGCGCGCCGAGTCGGTCGACGGCATGCAGGTCGTCCTGATCCGCGCCTCGTCGAACAGCGGTCAGCTTTATGGTTCGGTGTCGGTCCGCGACATCGCCGATGCGCTGAACGCCGATGGTGCCAATGTCACCAAGGCGATGATCATCCTGGAGCGCCCGATCAAGACGCTGGGCGTGTTCCCGGTCAAGATCGCGCTGCACCCGGAAGTGTCGGTCAGCGTTACCGTCAACGTCGCGCGCAGCGACGACGAAGCCGAGCTGCAGAAGGCCGGCGTCGACGTGATGGCGCAGATGTTCGAGGAAGACCAGGCACCCGCCGGCTTCGTCGAAAAGTTCGACCCCAATGCCGAGCCGGGCACCATCCCGGTTGACGAGCCCGAAGAAGGCGAAGGCGAAGACGCCGCGGCCTGATCGAAAGGTTACGGTTCATCAAGAAGGCCGGGTTCCAGCGTTGGAGCCCGGCCTTTTTTTGGTCATGGGCAATGCTCATCCAGACTCCCCTCCCTCTCAAGGGAGGGGTTGGGGGTGGGTGAGCGAGATTGCGCATAGCTGGGCGCAAACGACCCACCCCTTACCCATCCCTGGCCAGGGAGGGGAACGCGTCCAGCGCCGTCCGCCGCTATACGCCTCACTGCGCTGGCGGGCTCACCACTTCCTGGTTGAAGCGCTGCGCCAGCACGACGAAATTGGTCACCTCGCGCCGCAACGTGCCGCGCTTGACGCCGAAATCGCTGATCAGATAGCGCGCGACAAAGGGTTCGCCGGCCACCGATACGCCCGCCTTGCTGAACTCGTACAGCCGGTTGAAGTCGCCTGCAGCCTGCGCAAGATTCTGCGGATTGCGCTCTGCCGGCTTGGGCCAGAAGGCGAGCATGTACAGGCCCTGGCACTGGGTCGGCTGGTTCGGCGGACAGGCGGTGAAGAACATGTTGATGCGCAATTGGCCAAAACTTGCCTCGACATACGGGCGGCCCTCGGGCGTCTGGCGGTCGGCGATGGTCACGCCATTGCCGAATGGGGCCAGGATTTCGCGCACGCTGGTCGGGGTGAAGGCGTTCACCTCTATCCGGTCGTCGGCATTGCCTTGCTGCTGCTGCGCCGTTCCCGGCGCCGAGACCGCCAGCGCCAGCGCTGCTGCCAATAAGGGGCCGCCCCTGCGAATCGTCCTGCCCGTTCCTGTCATCCGTCACTCCATCCCGCGCCAACCGACCCTAAGCCATCATAAGCGGCGCGAGGCGGCGCTTGCAACCGCCTGAAATCTTGCGCTCGCCGGGGCGCAGACAACAGTAATGACAGTGCCATCTGGAGTCGTTAAGAGCTTAACATGAGCACTATCGAAACGATCATCACCCAGCTTGCCGACCATTACGAACAGTCGGTCCACACTCTCCAGACCGCGATCCGCGCCTTTGTCGAGAACGGCACGCCGCCCGATCCGGCGCTGCGCACGAACGGCGCGTTCAGCTATCCCTGCCTGCGCATCGAATATGGCGGCAACGAACGCGGGGCGGCGCCAGGCCTGTCCTTCGGCCGCCTCAACGCGCAGGGCGTGTACACCACCACGGTCACCCGCCCGCGCATGTTCGCCGACTATCTGACCGAGCAGCTGACCCTGCTCAGCGACAATTACGATGTCGTCATGTCGGTGGGGCCGAGCGACCAGGAAATCCCCTTCCCTTACGTGCTCGACGGCATTTCCGGGCCGGAACTGGGCGGCATCACCCCGCTCGAGCTGGCGCGCTATTTCCCGACCACCGAACTTGCGGATATCGGCGACGAGATTGCCGACGGGTTCCTGTCGTTCGGCTATGGCGGCGAGCGGCCCTTGTCGTTGTTCGACGGGCTGCGCACCGATTTCTCGCTGGCGCGGCTGCGGCACTATACCGGCACCCCACCCGAGCATGTCCAGCGCTTCATCCTGTTCACCAACTATCACCGCTATGTCGATGAATTCGTGGGCTGGGCGTGCAGCCAGATCGGCAAGGGCCATTATACCGCGCTATCGGGCGCGGGCGGGCTCTACACCGATCAGCCGGGCGCCGACCCCAGCCAGCTGGTCGCCGACAGCGCCTGGCGCCGGCACCAGATGCCCGCCTATCACCTGATCGCGCCCGATTTCGGCGGCATCACCCTGGTCAATATCGGCGTCGGTCCGTCGAACGCCAAGACGATCACCGACCACCTCGCGGTGCTGCGCCCCGAGGTATGGCTGATGATCGGCCATTGCGGCGGCCTTCGCCCCACCCAGCGGATCGGCGATTATGTGCTCGCGCATGCCTATCTGCGCGACGACCACATCATGGACGAGGTGCTGCCCCCCGAAATCCCGATCCCGCCGATCGCCGAGATCCAGCAGGCGCTGGCAGAAGCGGCGGAGGAAATCTCGGGCACCAGCGGCGCAGACCTCAAGCGGCGGATGCGCACCGGCACCGTCGTCACCACCGACGATCGCAACTGGGAGCTGCGCTATTCGACTAGCGCGCTGCGCTTCTCGCAGTCGCGCGCGGTCGCGATCGACATGGAAAGCGCAACGATTGCCGCGCAGGGCTATCGCTTTCGTGTGCCGTACGGAACGCTGCTCTGCGTATCGGACAAGCCGCTGCATGGTGAGCTCAAGCTCCCCGGCCAGGCGAATCGCTTCTACGAGGAGGCGATCGCGGCGCACATGCAGATCGGTATCCGCACCTGCGAGATGCTGCGCGGAGAGAGCAACAGCCTGCACAGCCGCAAGCTGCGCGCGTTCAACGAGCCGCCGTTCCGCTGATCACCTGCACTGAACAGACTTTCTGGACGACTAGGGCCGCAATGGGAGAGCGAGACTCAACCCATTGCGGCCCTTGCATTTTCTGCCTACCCGTTACCGTAACATCTGCATATATTTGCAGGTATGTATTGACCTAGTTTAGCGGATAGCCATACTCGATGGCATGCCGCACCGTGTTCCAGTCGCCCGCGAACTCGCCGAGGTCTTCAAGCTGATCGCGCATCCGGACCGGATTCGCCTGATCGAGGAGCTTCGCACCGGCGAGTGCGACGTCACCACGCTCGCGGAAAAGCTGAGCCTGCCGCCGACGCGTCTTTCCCAGCATCTCAGCCTGCTGCGCACCGCACGCATGGTCGAGGAACGGCGCAATGGCCGTCAGCATCTCTATCGCCTGGCCCAGCCACAGATTGCCGGCTGGATCACCGACGGGCTCGCCTTTGTCGAAGCCCGTGCCCCTGCGGCCTTGGCCGGAGATTTGCGCGAGGTGCGTGAACTCTGGTCCTGATCAAACCAACCCTTAAGCCTCAACAAGGAGCCTCCCCATGCCCCATTTCGCCGCCGGCGTCGTCCGCTTCCAGACCGAAGTCTTTCCCGAGAAGCAGGAGCTGTTCGAAAGCCTGGCCAAGGGCCAGTCGCCCGAAGCGCTGTTCATCACCTGCTCGGACTCGCGCATCGAAACCGCGATGATCACCCAGACCGAGCCTGGCGAGCTGTTCATCTGCCGCAATGCCGGCAATATCGTCCCCCCGCACACCCAGCAGACCGGCGGCATGACCGCTTCGATCGAGTTCGCGGTCGCCGCGCTCAAGGTCCCGCATATCGTGGTCTGCGGCCATACCGAATGCGGCGCGATGAAGGGCGCGATGAACCCCGAAGGTCTCGACAGCCTGCCGCACGTCCGCGAATGGCTGGGCTATTCGCGTGCGGCGGTCGAGGTGGTGAAGCATCTGGGCGCCGATCTGGACGATGATGCGAAGATGAAGATGCTGCTCGAACAGAACGTCATTCTGCAGCTCAACCATCTGAAGACGCACCCTTCCGTCGCGGTGCGGCTGGCCGCAGGCGAGCTGCAGCTGCACGGCTGGGTTTACGATATCCGCACCGGCGACGTGACCGCCTATGACGAGGCCACGGGCAAGTTCAATCCGGTGCACGAGCATTATGCGAGCGAAATGGCCGCGCTGGCGCTCGAAAAGCATCAGTGCGCCGCCTGATCGGAACCTGAGAATCGCCTCATTCAAGGACACTGGTCATGACAGCAGCAACCGCCCAGATGGGTGAATTCGAGACGATGAAGCGGAGCTGGCCACAGGACCTGCTCGCCTCGGTCGTCGTCTTTCTGGTGGCGCTTCCGCTCTGCCTTGGCGTCGCCATCGCATCGGGCGCGCCCCCCGCGCTCGGTCTGATCACCGGCATTATCGGCGGCCTGGTCGTCGGCACTCTGGCGGGCTCGCCGCTGCAGGTCAGCGGCCCTGCCGCAGGCCTGGCAGTGCTCTGCTATCAACTGGTCCAGGAACAGGGCCTGATCATGATGGGTGTCGTCGGCCTGATCGCCGGCGCGCTCCAGCTGATCGCGGGCATCGCCCGGCTCGGCCAGTGGTTCCGCGCTATCTCGCCATCGGTCATCCACGGCATGCTCGCCGGGATCGGCGTGCTCATCCTGGGCTCGCAGTTCCACGTGATGATCGATGACAGCCCGCGCGGCAGCGGCATCCAGAACCTGATCTCGATCCCCGAGGCGATCTACAAGGCCATCTTCCCGATGGCGATGGACAGCCATCATCTGGCTGCGATCACGGGCGTAGCGACCATCGCCGCGATCCTGCTGTGGAACCAGTTCAAGCCCAAGCAGCTGGCCGTGGTCCCCGCGCCGCTGATCGCGGTGATCGTCGGCACGATGGTCGCGGCCTTTGCCGGGTTCGACATCAAGCGCGTCACCGTACCCGACAATATCATCGCCTCGCTCAACATCCCGACCATGGAAGCGCTGCAGCGCGGCCTGACCATGGAAATCCTGCTGCTCGGCGTGGTCTTCGCCTTTGTCGCCAGTGCCGAAACGCTGCTATGCGCCACGGCGGTCGATCAGATGCACACCGGCCCGCGGACCAAGTACGACAAGGAACTGCGCGCGCAGGGCATCGGCAACATGCTCTGCGGCGCGGTCGGCGCGCTGCCGATGACGGGCGTGATCGTCCGCTCCTCGGCCAATGTGCAGGCGGGCGCAAAGTCGCGCATCTCGGCGATCATGCATGGCGGGTGGATTCTGGCGACCGTCGTCGCCCTGCCCTGGCTGCTGGCGCTGATCCCGACCGCAGCGCTCGCCGCGATCCTCGTCTATACCGGCTACAAGCTGGTCAACATCGCGCAGATCAAGAAGATCGCTTCCTATGGCCGTGTCGAACTGGCGATCTATTTCGCCACGCTGGGCGGCATCGTGGTGTTCGATCTGCTCACCGGCGTGATCATCGGCTTCGTGCTGGCGACGGCCAAGGTGGTCTATACCTTCACGCATGTCCGGGTCGATCTGGAGGATGACGAGATGGCGGGCCGCACCGACGTGTTCCTGCACGGATCGGCGACCTTCTTCTCGATCCCGCGCCTCGCCAGCGTGCTGGAGACCGTGAAGCCCGGCCGCGAGGTGCATGTCCATGTCGAGCATCTCGACCATATCGACCATGCCTGTCTCGACATGCTGGGTGCGTGGGAGAAGCAGCACAAGGCAACCGGCGGCAGCATGGTGATGGAGTGGCAGGATCTGCACGACCGCTATGCCTCGCCCTATCAGAAGATGCAGGATGCCGCGGACAGCCCCGGTACCGGCCCGGGAGACGGGCCAAAAAAAGCCAGGCCGGTGCTTGAGCCGGCGGCCTGATACCGGGTCTTACCCCAGCAGGAACAGATGCAGCGGCCGCCGGAGCAATCCGGTGGTCGTATGCATATCCAGTCGTCGAAAGAAATCGCACCCGGGTCGGATCGCGAGGGAACATTCTGCCTGTATCGGCGTAATCAATCCGGTGCAGGGGACCCAATTACCTTATTGTACAAGGAGATCACCATGAGTGATGCCATCAAGACCGCCGCCGAGCGGATCAAGACCGACGCATTGAACCTGGCCGAGCGTGCGCGCTCCGAAGCTGCCAGCGCCTTTGCCTCGGTCAATCAGAACCGTGACGAGCTTCGCGCCAAGGCGACCGAAACCGCCCGGCTGGCGGGTGAAGTGATCGCGGAAAATGCGCGCATCGCTTCCGATCTCGCCAAGCGCAATGCCTCGGCAGCCGCTGCCATCATCAGCGACAATGCCAAGTCGTTGACCACCGAAATGGGACCCTTGCGCGACAAGGCCGACGAACTGGCACAGAACGCCAGCGAGCGGCTCTCCGTCGTGGCCCGCGAGCTGTCCGAGAAGGTCAGCGAAAACAGCCGCTATGCCGCCCAGCAGGCCAGGGCGCATCCGGCGCTGACGCTCGGTCTGGCAGCAGGTGGTATCGCGCTGATTGCAGCGGCGATCGCCCTGTCGCGTCGCAGCAAGCAGGCAGCTGCCACCGCTGCAGATGAAAATAGTGATTATGTCGATCAGAACGTTGTTCCCTCGACCACGAGCGCCGCAGGGGCGCCCTATAACGTTCACTGATTGACGGACCGTCAGGCGCAGCGCGCGATTCCCTCACGCGCGGTGTCTCGGGGCCTGTTTTCCAGATAGAGGCGCCCCCCGCTTCAGGAAGACAGGCCCCAAATTTTCCACTCCATCAACCAGCAAGGGCAAGCGAAACAGCCTTCCAGCCGCGTCGCTTGCCCTTGTTGCTAGATGATGGGGTTCTGAAAGGCGCGGCTCACCAGCCGCACTGCTTGCCCTTGTTCTGGTCCTTGAGCCAGGTCTGCAGCGGCGCAAAATATTCGACCAGCGCGGTCCCGTCCATCTCGCGCGTGCCGGTGAACGCTTCGAGCGCGTCGGGCCAGGGCTTGGATGCCCCCATTTCCAGCATCGCGTTCAGCCGGTTGCCCACTTCCTTGTTGCCATAGAAGCTGCAACGATGGAGCGGTCCCTTCCAGCCGGCGATGTCGCAGGCCGCCTTGTAGAACTGGAACTGCAGGATGCGCGCAAGGAAATAGCGCGTATAGGGCGTGTTGCCGGGGATATGGTATTTCGCGCCCGGATCGAACGCATTGTCCGGACGCTCCGCCGGAGGCACGATGCCCTGATATTGCAGGCGCAGCGCAGTCCACGCATCGTTGTAATCGGCGGGCTTGATCGAGCCGTCGAACACGCCCCAGCGCCAACGATCGACCAGCAGGCCGAAGGGCAGGAACGCCAGCTTGTCCATGCCCTGGCGCAGCAACAGGCCCAGATCCTTGTCCGCACCGGGCACCTTGGCTTTGTCGAGCAGGCCGATCTCGACGAGATAATCGGGCGTGATGGAAAGCGCCACCATGTCGCCGATCGCCTCGTGAAAGCCGTCATTCGCGCCGTCGAGATGCAGCGGATCCTGCTTGTTATAGGCCCGTTGATAATAATTGTGCCCCAGCTCGTGATGGATCGTGGTGAAGTCGTCGGCATTCACCTTGATGCACATCTTGATGCGGATATCGTCCTTGTTGTCGATGTCCCAGGCCGAGGCATGGCACACCACCTCGCGGTCCTGCGGCTTCACGAATTGCGAGCGCTGCCAGAAGGTCTCGGGCAGCGGCGCGAAGCCCAATGACGAGAAGAAGCCCTCGCCACCCTTCACCATCTTGAGCGGATCGTAATTCTTCGCCTTGAGCAATTCGGTCACGTCATAGCCGATATCGCCCGCGCCTGCGGGGGCCACAACGTCGTAGATGTTGCCCCATTCCTGCGCCCACATGTTGCCGAGCAGATCGGCGCGGATCGGGCCGGTCTTGGGCTGCACCGCATCGCCATATTTCTCGTTGAGCTTGGTGCGGGTGTAGCAGTGCAGATCGTCATAGAGCGGCTTGACCTGCTGCCACAGCTTCTCGGTGAGCGCCGCGAACTCGTCCGCGCTCATGTCATACTGGCCGCGCCACATCGCGCCGACATTCTTGAAGCCAAGCTCGCGCGCGCCCTGGTTGGCGATCTCGACCATGCGGGCGTAATCGTCCTTCATCGGCGCGCCGACATTGTCGTGCCAGCTGACCCACATTTCCTTGAGCTTCGCCGGATCGCGGACATCGCCCATCGCGGCTTCGATGTCCGAACCGCTGACCGACTTGCCATCGAGCGTGCCCTTGCCCTTGCCGTAGATCGACTGAAGCTCGGTGGCGATGGTGTTGAGCTCGGCCGCAGCGCCTTCGGTGGTCGGCGCGGGCAGGACGATGCCGCCGCGCAGCTTGTCGAGCTTGCGCCGCGTTTCCGCGCTCAGGCCCGGGACGTCGTTATACTTCGCCGCTTCGAGCGCGAAGCGCACCTGCATCTCAGTGCCCTTGGCCCCGACCTCGGCGGCGAGCGCGTTGGTATCGTCGGTCAGATAGGTCGAATTGATCCAGAACACCCGGCTGGCCGAGACCGTGTAATCGAAGCCCTCCTTCTCCGCCGCCGCGACAAAGGCTTCGGCATCGGCGGCGGTCGGCTTGGCGGCAGCGGTTTGCGAGGCCGCCTCTTCGGCAAAGGCCGGGGCGGCGACAGTCGCGACCGACAGCGCGATCACGGAAGCAAGCGATTTGAGCGATTTCATGAGCGAGGTCCTTGTGCGAACGGCAATTCGCGCGGGACGATGGAACCGCAGCGATGCAGCGTCAAGTGGTCAGAAATGAAACCATTTCTTCGGCCAGCGCCGGTTCGAGCACGCTCGACATGTGCGTACCCTTGATCTCGCGATAGGTCGCATGTTTCAGCTGGCGCGCCAGCTCGGGTGCGGAACCGTTGTCCTGGTCATCCGCCCCGCAGACCACCAGCACCGGGACGTCGCGCGCCACCAGTGCATCGGTATCGACCACACCGAAACTGTCGAGCAGCAGCCGTGCCGCTACCGGATCGATCCCTTGCGTCTTCATGAACGCCACCGCCAGAAAATGCGGATCGCCGCGCTTCACCTCGTCGCGCCGATCGATCGCGGTGACAAAGAAATCGCGCCGACGCGTCCAGCCGGTCAGCCCTTCCCAGCCCATGCCCGCGAGGATCGCCTTGCCCGGCGTCACGCCCGCCGCCAGCAGCTTGGCCGTCGTTCGCGCGCCGAGTGAAAATCCGCCGAGATCGAAATCGTCGAGCCCGAGCGTGTCGATCAGCGACAGCGCATCATCGACCAGTACGTCGCGCGGATAGGCCGCCGGATCATGCGGCGCGCCGCTCTGCCCATGCGCGCGCAGATCGGGCATGATGACGCGAAAACCCGCCGCCGCGAGCTTCGCCGCGTGCCCGAACTTGATCCAGTTGGTCTCCGCGCTGGAAAACAGCCCATGCAGCAACAGCAGCGGCCTGCCCTCCCCCGTCTCGTGCAAGGCAAGTTCAGTGCCGTCGAAGGAGCGAATGCTGGTGGTGGTGATGCTGTTGGCTGAAGCGGTCATCCCCGCTCTTTAAGGCCTGCCTGCTCCATGCGCCAGATGGCAAGTCCGATGCGGTCCTGGCCGAAAAAGGGTTCGCCCTGGAAGACCAGGGTCGGAACGCCCCAATGGCCGGCCATTTCGAGCGCTTCCTGGTTCGCAGCGAGTTCGGCATCGAGCGCTTCGGCGTCCGAGGCGGCGATCGCGTCGAGTTCGGCGAGGTCCAGCCCCGCACGTTCGGCGGCATGCTTGAGATGATCCCCCTCGTGCCAGTTTGCGGTCCCGCCCCAGATGAGCTGCGACACCTCGTCGCAAAAGGCCAGGCTCATGCCCATGCGTGCTGCGGCCTGGCCCATGCGGGTGATGCGATAGATATAGGGCTGGTCCGCCGCGATCGTCCGGGTCGCCATGTCCTGCACGATCGGATCGGGATTTGGCGGGAAGAACGGGATGCCGAGATATTGCGACAGGCGGAACACGTCGGTCAGCGTGTAGCGCAGCCAGCTGGGATGGTTGCGCTCGAAGAAGGTCGGCTCGCGCACCGCCAGCGGGTAGACCGGACGCAGGTTGAGCGTGAGGTCATATTGCTGTTCCATTGCACGATAGCGGCGCATCGCGAGATAGCTGTAGGGCGAGCGGAACGACCAGAAGATATCGGCTGTGAGTGTCATGTCACACAGACTGCCAAAAGATTGCGTTTAGCGCAAACGGAATTGTGCTGACTGCACTTCCATATAATGTCATATGCTATTATATCGCATGCCATGACAGACTCGGTAGGTTTTCTTCTCAACGACACCGCGCGGCTCTATCGCCGCACCCTTGATGGCATGTTGCGCGATCTGGGCATGACCAGCCTGCAATGGCGCACCGTTGCCCGGTTGAAGCGCGAACCGGGCATGCGGCAGAGCGAGCTGGCCGATCTGCTCGAGGTCGAGCCGATCACACTGTCGCGGATGATCGACCGGCTGGCCGATAGCGGCATGGTCTGTCGCAAGCCCGACCCCAATGACCGGCGCGCCTGGAACCTGTATCTCACCGACAAGGCGGACGGGCTGATCCGCCAGCTGGAAGTCGAAGCCAGGCGGGTCGAGGATCATGCCTTTGCCGGGCTCAGCGAAGACGAGCGCCAGGTGCTCGCCGGGCTGGTCGAGCGCGTTCGCGCCAATCTCTCGCGGAAGGAGGCTGTCGATGCTTGACCGCGACGAACGCATATCGGTGGGCGAGGACATGATGGAAGTCGAATCGCCTCAGGGCGCACCCTCCCCTTCTCCCGTGCCGCCGCAGCCAGCGGAAAAGGCCCCGCGCAAGTGGCTGAAGCGGGTGGTGATGGTCTCGGTCCCGCTCGCGCTGGCGGTTGCGGGCGGCTATTACTGGATGTCAGGCGGCCGCTATGTCTCGACCGACAATGCCTATGTGCAGCAGGACAAGGTTGCGGTGACATCCGAGGTAGGCGGCCCGATCATCGACGTGCGGGTGCGCGAGAACATGGCGGTCAAGGCGGGCGACGTGCTGTTCCGCATCGATCCGCAGCCCTATGAACTCGCGGTGCGTCAGGCCGATGCCGACATCGCCGGGGCCGAGGTCTCGGTTGCAACGCTCGCCAGCGAGGCGCGCTCGACCGGCGTGGGCATCGCCGCGGCGCAGGATGCGATCGATTATGCCAGGATCGATCTCGAGCGGCAGCAGGCGCTGATGGCGCGCGGCTTTACCACCAAGGCGCGGCTCGACGAGGCCGAGCGCCGCGTGCAGATGGCACGCGAGCAATTGCGCGCGGCGCAGGCCGATGCCGCCGATGCCCGCGCGAAGCTGGCGACCGGCAGCGCCGTTCCCGGTGTCAGTCCCGCGATCGCCCAGGCACGCGTGCGCCGCGAGACCGCCGCGCTCAACCTCGCCCGCACCGTCATCCGCGCGCCGGTCAGCGGCCGCGTCGTGCAGGCGGACCGGCTGCAAAAGGGGCAAGCCATGGTCGTCGGCCTCCCCGCGCTGACGCTGGTGATCGATGACCGCAGCTGGATCGAGGCCAATTTCAAGGAAACCGATCTCGACCATATGCGCGTGGGCCAGCCCGCCGAGGTGACGCTCGACGCCTATCCCGATCTCAAGCTGTCCGGACGGGTCGAGAGCATCGGCGCAGGCACCGGCGCGGAATTCTCGGTGCTGCCCGCGCAGAATGCGACTGGCAACTGGGTGAAGGTGACGCAGCGCGTGCCGGTGCGGATCCGGCTCGACAAGCCAACTGACCGCCGCCTGATCGCGGGGCTCTCTGCCGAGGTCACGATCGACACCGGCGAGCGCAAGTAACCGGCAATGGCCAGCCGCGCCGCCCCTGCCCCCGCACGCCATGCCGCACCGCCGTCCGCTGCGCAGGGCGATTTTGCGACGCTGCCGGTCAAACACCACGGTTTGCTGACACTGGCGGTGATGATGGCGTCGATCATGCAGATTCTCGACACCACCATCGCCAATGTCGCGCTGCCGCACATGGAATCGAGCCTGGGCGCGACGTCGGAAACAGTGACCTGGGCGCTGACCAGCTATCTCGTCGCCTCGGCGATCGCGATCCCGATCACCGGCTGGCTGGCCGAGCGGATCGGATCACGCAACCTGTTCATCTGGGCGGTGATCGCCTTCACCGCGTCCTCGCTGCTTTGCGGCGCGGCGACGGGGCTGGGCGAGATGGTGCTGTTCCGCGCCTTTCAGGGGATCAGCGCCGCGTTCATCGGCCCGTTGTCGCAGACCGTGCTGATGGACATCAACCCGCCGAGCAAGCAGGCCAAGGCCATGGCGCTTTGGGGCATGGGCATCATGGTAGGGCCGATCATGGGACCGGTGATCGGTGGATGGCTCACCGAAAATTACAACTGGCGCTGGGTGTTCCTGATCAACGTGCCGCTCGGCATCGTCACGGTCATCCTGATGCTGTGGCTGCTGCCCAGCCGTCCGAAGACCGACCGGCGATTCGACCTGTTCGGCTTTTCGATGCTCGCGCTCGGGCTCGCCAGCATGCAGGTGATGCTCGACCGCGGCACCCAGCTCGACTGGCTGGACAGCACCGAAATCCTGATCGAAGGCGCCATTGCCATCGGCTGTCTGTGGATGTTCGCGGTCCATATGACCTGGGGCAGGCAACCGTTGTTCGACCGTTCGCTGCTGGGCAATCCCAACATGTCCGCCGCCCTGCTGTTCATGCTCGTCGTCGGCATGGTCATGTTCGCCAGCATGGCGCTGCTGCCACCGATGCTGCAGCAGCTGTTCGGCTATACCGTGCTCGACACCGGCCTGCTGCTCGCCCCGCGCGGTTTCGGCATTCTCGTATCGATGGCGATAGCCGGCCGCCTGGTGACGAAAATCGACCCGCGCTATCTGATGGTCACCGGTGCCTCGATCTCGACCTATTCGCTGTACATGATGACCGGCTGGTCACTCGAAATGAGCTGGCAGCCGATGGTCGTGGCCGGCCTGGTCCAGGGCCTGGGCATGGGGCTGGTGTTCATCCCGCTCAACATGACCGCGTTCGCCACCCTGCAGCCGCGCCATCGCACCGATGGGGCCAGCCTGCTCAACCTGTCGCGTAGCATCGGCGCATCGGTCGGCATCTCGGCCATGACCGCGCTGCTCGGCCGCAACATCCAGGTCAGCCATGGCGACCTTGCTTCGCATATCACCGACAGCTCGCTCTCCGCGATCGATTCCGGCACGATAGAAAGGTTCGGCGCGCTGGGCGATGCGGCGATGATGGCGATCAACGGCGAGGTGAACCGCCAGGCAGCGATGGTCGCCTATATCGACGATTTCCACGCGATGATGATCGTCAACCTGTGCGCCATCCCGCTGCTGCTGCTGCTCAAGCGACCCGCAAACATGGGCGGAGCGCCGGTGCATATCGGGGAATGAGCGGGTCAGGTGGGACTTTCGGGCATCGCATAGATGCCAAGATCGACAACCAGATCGGCATATTCCGAACCGGCCACCCGTTTCAGCAATTCCTTGTCCGCCGTGACCATCCTGCATCCCATTTGCCGGGCCAGCTCGATATAGAGGCAGTCATAAACCGGGTGTCGAACGTGAAAGGCGATGGCAAGAGCACCGCTGACCAGTCCGGGCGACGGATATAGACGGCTGAAGAACTCAGGCAGATCATTGAGATTCTGCTTGGCATTGCCTTCTGCCAGCTCCGCCGCCTTGACCTTGCGCCAAAAGGTGTTGGCGGCCTCGACGATCAACCAGTCAGGCGCAATCAGTGGGTCGGGCAAAGCGAAGAGCTGACGCGCCGCATCAGTATCGTGCTCGCGGACCAGCCATTTGACAGCTACGCTGGCGTCAACGACCAGCGTCATCGGTCCATTTGCCGTGCTGGGTGTCGCGATCTTCACGGACCATCATCGTACTGTCGCTACCCAGCGGCGCATCCGGCGCTGTCAAAGCCAGCGCTTTGTCCGAAAGTTGCCGCAACTGCGCAGCAGGCTTTTTCACCAGCGGACGGTGCGCCTCGATCAGATCGCGCAGTTCCGCCTCAAGCGATGTGCCCCGCTCACGCGCGAGGGCACGATAGCTTTCCAGCGTTTCATCGCTGATCTTGCGGATCAAGGCCTGTCCCATGCACGCGATGATAGCAAAACGCTATCATCGCGACAAGATCAGCCCTTTTTGAGGTGGCGGCGGCCGAGCAGCTCGGCGATCTGCACGGCGTTGAGCGCGGCACCCTTGCGCAGATTGTCCGACACGCACCACAGCGAGATACCGTTCTCGACCGTGCTGTCGTCGCGCACGCGGCTGATGTACGTCGCGCCATCGCCGACGCATTCGACCGGGGTCACGTATCCGCCGTCCTCGCGCTTGTCGACCAGCATGATGCCGGGGGCCTCGCGCAGGATCTTCTGCGCGTCTTCGGCGCTCAGCTCGTTCTCGAACTCGATGTTCACCGCTTCCGAATGGCCGACGAACACGGGCACACGCACGCAGGTCGCGGTCAGCTTGATCTTGGGGTCGAGGATCTTCTTGGTCTCGACCACCATCTTCCACTCTTCCTTGGTCGATCCATCGTCCAGGAACACGTCGATATGCGGAATGATGTTGAACGCGATCTGCTTGGTGAACTTCTTCGGCTCGGCGCTGTCACCGACAAAGATGTTGCGCGACTGCTCGAACAGCTCGTCCATGCCTTCCTTGCCCGCGCCCGACACCGACTGATAGGTGGCGACAACCACGCGCTTGATCGTCGCGGCATCGTGCAGCGGCTTCAGCGCGACGACCAGCTGCGCAGTCGAGCAATTGGGGTTGGCGATGATGTTGCGCTGCGTATAGCCGTCGATCGCATCGGGGTTCACTTCCGGCACGATCAGCGGCACGTCCGGCTCCATGCGATAGAGCGACGAGTTGTCGATCACCACACAGCCTTGCGAGGCAGCCTTGGGCGCATAGATCTTGGTTGCGGCCGAGCCTGCGGCGAACAGCGCGATGTCCCAGCCGGTGAAATCGAAATGCTCGATATTCTGGACTTTGAGCATTTTGCCGGTTTCGCCGAACTCGATCATCGATCCCGTCGAGCGCGGCGAGGCGACCGCCGCAATCTCGGCAATCGGAAACTCGCGCTCCGCCAGGATGGCGAGCATTTCGCGACCGACATTTCCGGTCGCGCCGACAACGGCAACACGATAACCCACTTGATCTAACCTCCAGTGCAAATGCACCGGCGCGCCTAGCCCTTTACCCCCGGCAATACAAGCCGCGAGTAACCCCAATGCGACAGTCTGTGGCTGACTATTTCAAACCGCCGGTTACCGGTGCAACTAGGCTCAGGACCCATTAAATCGCTTGCGTCGGCAGCGATCGGTTGATTCAATGGCGGCGCTGAGGAGGCGCTGCGATTGTCTGATCTGTGGTTGTTGAGCGAGGCGCAGATGCGTCGGATTGAGCCGTATTTTCCATTGTCGCACGGCATTCCGCGGGTCGATGATCGGCGGATCATAAGCGGTATCATCTTCGTGATCAGGAACGGACTGCGCTGGCGTGATGCGCCGGTTGGCTATGGCCCGCACAAGACGATCTACAACCGGTTCATCCGCTGGAGCCGCCTGGGCGTGTTCAACCGGATCTTCGCCGAGCTGGCGGCCAAAGGCGGGAAGCCGGACCAGCTGATGATCGACGCCACTCACCTCAAAGCGCACCGGACGGCGGCAAGCCTCTTAAAAAAGGGGCTCTTCCCAGACGTATCGGGCGCACCAAAGGCGGGCTGAACTCAAAGCTTCACGCGGTCTGTGACGGCAAGGGCCGCCCGCTGATCATGCTGCTCAGCGAAGGGCAGATGAGCGACTACAAGGGGGCAGCGCTGATGATCGACGCCCTCCCCAAGGCCAAGGCGTTGCTCGCCGACCGGGGCTACGATGCTGACTGGTTCCGCCATGCCTTGGCCGAACGCGGCATCACCGCCTGCATCCCATCAAAGACGAACCGAAAGGTACGCATCCCGCACGATGCAGCACTCTACCGCCAGCGCCACAAGGTCGAGAACATGTTCGGCAAACTCAAGGACTGGCGCCGCATCCACACCCGTTACGACCGATGCGCCCACACATTCATGTCCGCCATCTGCATCGCCGCAACCGTCATCTTCTGGCTGCCGCAATGAGTCCTGAGCCTAAATGACCCACAAGACGCGAATTCACACCAGAATATTGTTCATCGAAAGCACCGCTTGGGGCATCGCATCAAATGCTACGGTCATGCGATGGGCGGCGCTCTCGAACGGCAGCGTTCCGTGCCACATATAGCTGGGGAAGATCACCAGCCGTCCTTCGGCAGGGGCAACTATCCTGCGGGGTGCAAGGTCCAGCCCGAACACGCTGTCGGGCACGCCGAACTGCAGCGCCCCCGCATTGTCATCGCCATGCGCGACTTCGGGCGGCAGGCTGATATAGCAGGCCGAGCTCAGCCAGCCCGCCGGATGGATATGGCTGACATGGAAGCCCTCGCTCGCCAGCCGCACCGACCAGGAGCCGGCAAATCGGATATCGTCGCCCATCCGTCCAAGGAACGGATGATCCATGTCGAAAGTCAGTCCGGCGAGCTGGCTGGCGATCGCATGATGGATGGATGCCTTGAGCCCCTGGATCGCGGGATGGCGCTTCTGGAACAGCAGGCCGCGCGTCTGGGTGCCGCCGCGCAGCGTCTGTTCGGCCGGGTGCAACTGCGTCGTGTGCAGCGCCTCGAGCACCGGCTTGAGCTCGGCCAGGAAGCTCGGCATGTCGCTCCAGCCTTCGGGAGCAGCAAGATCGACCGGCATCACGAACCGATCGTAATCGGCGAGCCAGGCTTCGCGCGGATCGTCCAGCAGCCGCCAGATGATCGTCAGCAGCGACCAGGCGGACTGGTCGTCGCGATTCAGCCGCGACGCTTCCAGGGCATGCGTCTCGGCGCCCTTCGCATCGCCCTGCGCAAGCAGCACATGCGCTAGGTTGAGCTGCGCGCTATGGCTGTCCGAATGCGCGGCAACCAGCGCTTCCAGCCGGGGCCGTGCCGCGTGCCAGTCGCGCGCGGCAATATCGGCGGTGGCGCGCAGGAACAGCATGTCGGGCGTATCCCCAAACCGCGCCAGCGCCTCGTCGGCCCAGGCGCGCATCTGATCGATTTCGCCCAGCGCCTTGGCCGTCGCGATCGCCGACAGCCATAGCGGCCTGGACCCGGGCCGGTCACCCAGCGACGCCCGATAGCCGTTCAACGCCAGCGCACTGCCCCCTGTCAGCTGCGGCAGAAGCCGGGCGAAGGTCTCGTGCGCATCGAGAAACTCGGGAAAGCGGGCGATGACATCGCGATACTGGTCGATCGCCGCGTCGTAACGACCCAGCTCGGCCAGCAGATGCGCGCGCAACGTATGGGTTTCCGGCAGGTCGATCCGGTGCCGCAGGGCCTCATCCACCGCCGCCAGCGCCTCCTCTTGCCGATCGGTCTCGCGCAAGGACACCGCCAGATTGTGCAACGCGCGCCGGTCGTTCGACTTGGCGCCGAGCACCGCGCGAAATCCTTCGATCGCCGCATCATGGTCGCCGCGCGCCTGGGCCAGAGCGGCGCGGAGTGCAGGCAGCCGGGCATCGTCCGGCTTGACCCTGCCAAGGTTGACCAGCGCCTGCTCGGCGAGATCGAGTTCGCTCATCCGCATCGCCAGCGCCGCCATGTCATGCCACGCGTCGACATAACCCGGGGCAATGGCTGCGGCGCGGTCAACCGCGCGCAGCGCCTCGGCAGGGTTTCCCAGAGCGTCCAGCACTTCGGCATAGAGCTTCCACAGCTGCGGGATCATCGCGTCTGCCTCGATCGCGCTCGCCAGCGCCTGGCGGGCATCGTCGAGCCTTCCGAGCGCGCGATCGATCAGCGCCCGCACGAACAGGCAGTCGGGATGCGCCTGGTCAGCGGGCGGCAGGCCGTAAAAGGTCAGCCGGGCAGCGGCGGCATCACCCGCCTTGAGCTGCGCCATCGCGCGAGGAATGATCTGCTGTGCGGGTCCGGGAGGTAATGCCATCGCGCATCCCTGCGCAAAGCTGCGCCCGAGCGCAACGAAAAAGGGCGGCCCTTGCGGACCGCCCTCTTGCTTGTCTCAGGCTGTGCCGAAAAGGGCTCAGCCCTCGGCATTTTCCTTCGCCGGACGGTTGTCGCGACGCTCGGCGATACGAGCGCGCTTGCCGGTCAGGCCGCGCAGATAATAGAGCTTCGCACGACGCACGACACCGCGACGGACGACGGTGATCGAATCGATGTTCGGCGAATAGAGCGGGAACACGCGCTCGACGCCCTCACCGAACGAGATCTTGCGCACGGTGAAGTTGGAGCCCAGGCCCCGGTTCGAACGTGCAATGCACACGCCTTCGTAATTCTGGACGCGGGTGCGGTCGCCTTCGACCACGCGCACGCCGACGCGAACGGTATCGCCAGCCCGGAAATCTGGGATGGACTTCTTCGACTTGAATTCCTCGATAGCTTCCGCTTCGAGCGTCTGGATAAGGTTCATCGACCTGTCCTCATGTTTTTCGCTGCGCACCAGAGGGCGACCGATCCGGAGTGCCCCCATGGCGCTCCCAAAGATCCGGCCGCCTTAGCCGTGTGATCTCCGCAGCCTGCGCTTCGCGCCAGGCCCGGATTTTCGCGTGATCCCCCGATCGCAGCACTTCGGGGATCGCACGCCCTTCCCAGATTTGAGGTCGGGTGTAGTGCGGATATTCGAGCAAACCGTTCTCGAACGATTCTTCGTCTCCGCTGGAAGACGCGCCCATTACATCGGGCAATAGCCGAACGCAAGCGTCAAGCAGCACCAAAGCCCCGGTTTCTCCGCCCGAAAGCACGTAATCGCCGATCGAAATCTCCTCGATCGGCCGCGCGTCGAACAGACGCTGGTCGAATCCCTCGAATCGCCCGCACAAGATGGTGACCCCCGGCCCCGCCGCCAGCTGTCGCACGCGGGCTTGAGTCAGCGGCGCGCCGCGCGGCGTCATCGCGATGACTGGGGCATGGGGAGAGCGTTCCAGCGCATGATCGACCGCGCTCGCCAGCACATCGGCGCGCAGCACCATCCCTGCCCCGCCGCCCGCCGGCGTATCATCGACGCTCCGGTGCTTGTCGGTCGCAAAATCGCGGATCTGGATGGCATCGAGCGACCACCGCCTCTCGGCAAGCGCCCGCCCGGCGAGGCTATGACCCAGCGGCCCGGGGAACATCTCGGGATAAAGCGTGAGGACTTGGGCAGCGAAGGTCATAGCGTCCAGTTCTCGACCTTCAGGCCGGGGATATCGGCGAAGTCGCCCTCGTTATTGGTGACGACAGTCGCGCCGATGCTCAATGCGTGAGCGGCAAGCAGTCGGTCGAAACGGGCTCGCTTGAAGGGCAATTCAGCATAGGCTCTTGCCGCGGCCTCATCAAATGGCAGCAGAGGTATCTGCAGCAGAAACGCCTCGACCACCTCGACAGGCGGCGGTTTACCCTGCTTTGACCCCAGAAAAATCTCCGCAAAGGTAACGGCCGAAAGCGCGACCTCGCCGGGTTCGCATTGCTCAAGACGATGCCGCAACGGCTCGAACGTTGCCGTCATGGCATAGACGGCACAGTCCGAATCGATCAGATAATGAACGCTCACCGGCCCAATTTCGACCTAGCATCGATGGAGCTTGGCCGCTCTTCGAAATCCTCGCGAACAGGAACATGCAGGCCCGGTGCCTTGCCCCAGAAACCGCTGACATCGATTTTCTTGGCCTGCTCGGGGGCTGGCCCGATCACAAGCGCACCATCCTTTTCGACGATGGTCCACTCACGATCCGGCTCGATGCCCAGCGCGGCGGGCATGCGGATGGCGACGGAGTTGCCCGACTTGAAGCTCTTTGCGCGATATTCCTTGCCCATCAGAGCCTCCTGTATATACGTGCTGTATATACTATTCGGCCCAGACCGGGTCAATGACGACGCGGGTTTCGTCGATTTCCCCCGCGGTCACCGGCACCATGAAACTCTTGCCGTCTTCGCCCACGATGTCGAGCACATCGCCCGCGCCGAAATTCTCGACCGCGCGCACGGTGCCGAGCGCGGCGCCGATTTCAGACACCACGGGCAATCCGATCAGGTCGGCATGATAATATTCGCCCTCGCCCAGCGGCGGGAGCGCGGAACGGGGAACGGTGAGTTCGGTGCCGCGTGCGGCCTCTGCCGCATTGCGGTCGGCGATCTCGGCAAAGCGCGCGATGCCGAGATCCTTTTGCGGGCGCAGCGACTTGAGCGTCAGCGCGCCGTTGTTGAAGCTCTTGTGCGCCTTCAGCGCATCGATCCCCGAGCCGAAGAGCTTCACGCGCACCTCGCCGGTCACGCCATGCGCGCCGACGATCACGGCCAGGGTGATGGGGCGATCAGACATTGCAGAACCGGAACCGGAGTGGCCGGACAGGACCACTCCGGCTCAGTCGATCAGCCTTCGGCCTGTTCGGCAGCGGCTTCTTCAGCCGGAGCTTCTTCAGCAGCCGGAGCTTCGGCAGCGGCCTTGGCGGCTTCTTCGGCCTCAGCCAGCTTGGCGGCCTTTTCCTCGGCGCGTTCCTTGGCCTTTTCGCCCGGCTCGCCCTTCTTGGGGTTCACGGTAGCCTTGCGCTCCTTGAGGCCGGCGGCATCGAGGAAACGGGCCACGCGATCGGTGGGCTGCGCGCCGACCGACAGCCAGTGCTTGGCGCGCTCTTCGTTGATCTTCACGCGCTCGCCCGAATCCTTGGCGAGCAGCGGGTTGTAGGTGCCGATCTGCTCAAGATACTTGCCGTCGCGGGGCGCGCGGCTGTTGGCGACGACGATCTTGTAATAGGGGCGCTTCTTGGAACCGCCGCGCGACAGACGCATGGAAATCGACATTGTAGACCTTACCTTTCTGATGAATTTGAAAAACGAAATCACTTCTTCTTGTTGAAATTCTGAAAACCGGGGGGAAGTCCGCCCGGAAGACCCGGAAGACCGCCGGCAATGCCCTTGCCGCCACCGCCGCCGAGCAGCCCGGCAATGTCGTCCTCGGTCGGCATCTTGCCGCCGCCAAGGCCGCCCATGCCGCCGTCTCCACCGCCGCCGCCGCCGAACATGGCAGCAAGGCCCTTCAATCCGCCCATCTTGCGGATCTTCTTCATCGCGCCTTCCATCTCCTGGTGCATCTTGATCACCCGGTTGACGTCCTGCACGGTGGTGCCCGATCCCTTGGCGATGCGGATCTTGCGCTTGGCGTTGAGAATGCCCGGCTTCTCGCGCTCCTTGGGCGTCATCGATCCGATGATCGCATCCATGTGCACCAGCACCTTGTCCTCGATGCCGCTGGCGCTCATCGCCGCCTTGGCCTTTTTCATCCCCGGCATCATGCCAGCCAGCGCGCCCAGCCCGCCCATCTTGGTCATCTGCCGCAGCTGGGTGCGCAGGTCGTTCATGTCGAACTGACCCTTGGCCATCTTGGCCGCAAGCTTGTCCGCGTCTTCCTTCTCGACCGTCGCCGCCGCCTTCTCGACCAGGCTGACGACATCGCCCATGCCCAGGATGCGGCCTGCGACCCGGCCCGGATGGAACGGCTCGATCGCGTCCATCTTCTCGCCCATGCCGACGAACTTGATCGGGCGGCCCGTGACCGCGCGCATCGAAAGCGCCGCACCGCCGCGTGCATCGCCGTCCATGCGGGTCAGCACGACGCCGGTCAGCGGCACCTGATCAGAGAAGTTCTGCGCAACGTTGACCGCGTCCTGACCGGTCAGCGAGTCGACAACGAGCAGGATTTCCTTGGGGGTCGCCTCGGCGGCGACCGCCTTCATCTCGTCCATCAGCTGCTGATCGACATGCAGACGGCCTGCGGTATCGAGCATCACCACGTCGAACGACTGAAGCTTGGCCGATTGCAGCGCACGCCGCGCGATATCGACCGGCATCTGGCCCGCGACGATCGGCAGCGTGGCGACATTGACCTGCTCACCCAGCACCTTGAGCTGTTCCTGCGCCGCCGGACGCTGCACGTCGAGCGAGGCCATCATCACCTTCTTGCCGTGCTTTTCCTTCAGCAGCTTGGCGATCTTGGCGGTGCTGGTGGTCTTGCCCGAACCCTGCAGGCCGACCATCATGATCACGGCGGGCGGCGCGACAGCGAGGTCGAGATCGCTGGCTTCGGAGCCCAGCATCTCGGTCAGCGCATCGTTGACGATCTTGACGACCTGCTGGCCGGGCGCGACCGACTTGAGCACCGTCTGGCCGACGGCCTGTTCGGTGACGGTGTTGATGAAATCGCGGACGACCGGGAGCGCGACATCGGCCTCGAGCAGCGCGATGCGCACCTCGCGCATCGCGGCGCGGACATCCTCTTCCTTCAGCGCGCCGCGCCCGCGCAGCCGGTCGAACACGCCGCCAAGGCGATCAGTCAGATTATCGAACATATCCGCGTCTCCTTCTGTCCGCCCAGATGGCTGCCCGCGCCGGCACGATCAAGGACACCCCGACCGCCGCACGCCAAACGCAAAAATCGCCGGTGGGCGAAACCTCGCCGACCGGCGCGCGCATGAACCGACAATGCGGTATAAGCGGCTGAACTGGGTGCCATGAACGCAGAACCTGCGCGCAAGGCTGACGCGCCCCTAGAGCAGCTTGCCGCATTTGGCAAGCCCCGACTGCCGAGCGCCGAGCAACCCTGCCGCGCCGAAGCCAGCGTTAACCGGCGGTTTACCACCACATCCCGCAGATTTCCGCGCCTCACCCCCATATTGGCGGTATTCGCATAAACACTCTTTTAACGATCCTTGCTTAGGTTGCCACCATTCGACCGGACTCCACGTCTCGGTTGAGGGGAATGATTGTGCCGCATGAGACCATCGCCAATCCCGGCAGCAGCCGCACCGACGACCTGAGCGGGCGCGTCACGCGCAGCCGCGATTTCGTCGCCGGCGGCATCATGACGGCGGCCATCGTCATGTTCATCGGCACCGCCGGCAGCATCATGCCCGATGCGATCCGGCACTATAACGGCGCCGCAGTCTCGCCCAACAGCATTGCAGTCAGCGCCTTGCTGCTCAACATCGCGCTGATCATCTTCGGCTGGCGACGCTACAGCGAACTGCACCGCGAGATCGCCCACCACAAGAATGCCGAGGAACAGGCCAAGACGCTCGCCGTCACCGATCCGCTGACCGGCTGCCTCAACCGTCGCGCGATCGGCGAGGCCACGGCCAGCCTGATCGCACAGGCGACGCGGCGCGACATGACCGTCGCCTACCTGATGCTCGATCTCGACAATTTCAAGAATATCAACGACATCCAGGGCCATGATGCGGGCGACAAGGTCCTGGTCGAGGTGGCACGGCGGCTCAAGGCGACGATGCCCCCCAACAGCCATGTCGCACGACTGGGCGGCGACGAGTTCGCCTGCACCTTCATCTTCGACGCGGACTTCCCCGAGACCGTGCAACGTGTGGCCGAAGACCTGATCGAACAGGTCAGCAAGCCGATCACGGGCCCTGCCAGCAGCGGCACCGCCGAACTCACCGTTACCGCCTCGATCGGCATCGCCCGCGCCGACCAGTGCGACAACAGCCTCGACGTTCTGATGCGCCGCGCCGACATCGCGATGTACGCCAGCAAGAAGCACGGACGGAACCGCTATTGCTGGTTCGATCCGCGCATGGAGAACGAGGTCCAGTTCCGCAACAAGATCGAATCGGGCATGCGCGTCGGCATCGGCCGCGGCGAGTTCGTGCCCTATTACGAGCAGCAGATCGATCTCAACACCGGCACGTTGATCGGGTTCGAGGTGCTGGCACGCTGGAATTCGCCCGAGCTCGGCCAGGTCTCGCCCGACATCTTCATCCCGATCGCCGAGGATACCGGCATGATCGGCGACCTTTCCGCCTGCGTCATCCGCCAGGCGATGGAAGATGCACGCGGCTGGGACCAGAGCCTGTCGATCTCGGTCAATATCTCGCCCGTGCAGCTGCGCGATCCGTGGCTGGCGCAGAAGATCGTCAAGCTGCTGGTCGAGACCGGCTTTCCGGCCAGCAGGCTCGAGATCGAAATCACCGAAAGCTGCCTGTTCGAGAATATGGGCCTGGCGCAGTCGATCATCGGCAGCCTCAAGAACCAGGGCGTGCGCGTCGCGCTCGACGATTTCGGCACCGGCTACAGCTCGCTGGCGCATCTGCGCGCGCTGCCGTTCGACCGGATCAAGATCGACCGCAGCTTCGTCACCTCGATGAACGAGAGCAAGGAAAGCCGCGCGATCGTCCAGACCATCGCGCTGCTCGGCGAGTCCATGGGCCTGCCGATCACCGCCGAAGGCATCGAGGATGGCGACTTGATCGCGCATCTTGCCGAGATCGGCTGCGCCAAGGGCCAGGGTTTCCATTTCGGCCAGCCGCTGTCGGTCGAACAGGCACGTCGCCTGCTGGCCGAGCGCAACCTGCTCGGCCTGGGCTGGACACCCCAGCCGACGGTCAGCGCGGAGCCCGAACAGTTCACCGAACCGCAGCTGCGCGCCGCGCGCGGCGAGTGATCGCGCTTCCCTCGCGGGCGCACCCGCGTTAAAGCGCCGCCATGGCGAAACACCGCTTCCACAAGATGCACGGGCTCGGCAATGACTTCGTCATTTTCGATGCGCGGAGCCACGATCTCGCGCTGAGCGGCGAGCAGGCGCGCGCGCTGTCCGACCGGCATCGCGGCATCGGCTGCGACCAGCTGATCGTGATGCGACCCTCGCAGCGCGCCGATTTCTTCATGCAGATCTTCAACCAGGACGGCAGCGAGGCCGCAGCCTGCGGCAATGCCACGCGCTGCGTCGTCGCGCTGGCGGGGCGCGATGTCACGATCGAGACCGCTGCGGGTCTGCTCGGCGGGACGATGGCCGATGGTGCCGTGACCATCGACATGGGTCCGCCGGGCCTCGACTGGAACGCCATTCCGCTGGCCTATGCCATGGACACGCTGACCATGCCGGTGGGCTGGGAAGAGCTGGCCGATCCTGTCGCGGTCAGCATGGGCAATCCGCACGTCATCTTCTTCGTGCCCGATGCCCATGCCGTCGAGCTCGACCGGCTGGGCCCGATCATCGAGCATGACCCGCTCTTTCCCGCACGCGTCAACGTCAACGTCGCGCATCTCGCAGACGATGGCCTGCACCTGCGGGTCTGGGAGCGCGGCGCAGGGCTGACCCAGGCCTGCGGAACGGGCGCGTGCGCTACCGCCGTCGCCGCGATTCGCCGCAAGCTGGTGACCGGACCGGTGCCCGTCCACCTGCCCGGCGGCACGCTGATCATCGACTGGCAGCCTGGCGGCCGTGTGCAGATGACCGGCCCCACCACCCATGTCTTTACCGGCGAGATCGACCTCTGACGATCATGGCCGATACCGCCGCCCCTGCCCGTGCCGGCCCCGAGATCATCTCGATGGGCTGCCGCCTCAACATTGCCGAGGGCGAGGCGATGCGCGCGCTTCTTTCAGGGCGCGACAACGTGGTGGTGATCAACAGCTGCGCGGTGACCAACGAGGCGGTGCGCCAGACCCGCCAGGCGATCCGCAAGGCGCGCAAGGCGCGGCCCGATGCCCAGGTCGTGGTGACGGGGTGCGCGGCGCAGACCGACCCCGCGATGTTCGCCGCGATGCCCGAGGTAGACCGGGTGCTGGGGAATATCGACAAGCTCGATGCTACGAGCTTCGATCCGCGCGCCAATGCCAAGGCCCGTGTCTCCGACATCATGGCCGTGCGCCAGACCGCGCCGCACATGGTCACCAGCTTTGCCGAACATGCCCGCGCGTTCGTCGAGGTGCAGAACGGGTGCGACCATCGCTGCACCTTCTGCATCATCCCCTATGGCCGGGGGAACAGCCGGTCGGTGCCCGCAGGGGCCGTTGTCGATGCGGTGCGCGCGCTGGTCGATACGGGCTATGCGGAAGTGGTGCTGACCGGGGTAGACGTAACCAGCTATGGCCCCGACCTGCCCGGATCGCCGAGCCTTGGGCTCCTGATCGAACGCGTGCTCAAGCTCGTGCCCAACCTGAAGCGCCTGCGCCTCTCGTCGCTCGACGGGGTGGAGGTGGACGACCGGCTGTTCGAGCTGATCACCGGCGAGCCGCGTATCATGCCGCATGTCCACCTGTCGCTGCAATCGGGCGACGACATGATCCTCAAGCGCATGAAGCGCCGCCACAGCCGCGCGCAGGCGATTGCGCTGGTCGAGCGGATGAAGGCGAAGCGGCCCGAGATCGCCATCGGCGCTGACCTCATCGCGGGCTTCCCCACCGAAGATGCGGCGATGCACGCCAACAACCTCTCGATCCTCGACGCCTGCGACGTCGTCCACGGCCATATCTTCCCGTTCAGCCCCCGCGCTGGCACGCCTGCCGCGCGGATGCCGCAGCTCGATCGTGCGCTGGTCAAGGCGCGCGCCGCAAAGATGCGCGCTGCTGCCCAAGCGCGGGCCGCGCGCTGGCGCGCCTCGCTGGTCGGCACCCGGCAGAACCTGCTGGTCGAGCGCGACGGGCGCACCGGCCATGGCGAGAATTTCGTGCGCATCGCTTTGCCCGCACCCGATCCTTCCCATATCGGGCGGATCGTGCCAGTGGCGATCACGGGACAGAGCGGCGACATGCTGACAGCGGAGATTGAAACATGAGCGAGGGCAGCTGGAGCGAGCGCCTGCTGGGCGGCTTTCGCAAGACGTCCGACAAGCTGACCCAGAACCTGACGGGGCTGGTCACCAAGTCGCGGCTCGACGAGGACCAGCTCGACGAGATCGAGGAAGCGCTGATCGTCAGCGATCTGGGGCCACAGATGGCAGGCAAGGTCCGCGCGCGGCTTTCCGAAGGCCGGTTCGAGCGCGGGCTCGACGAGGATGGCTTGCGCGAGATTGTCGGCGAGGAAATCGCCAAGTCGCTGCGCACGGTGGCCGAGCCGCTCGACATCATCGCCTTTCCGCGCCCGCAGGTCATCCTGGTGATCGGCGTCAACGGATCGGGCAAGACCACGACCATCGCCAAGCTGGCGCATCTGTTCCAGGAACAGGATTATGGCGTGATGCTGGCGGCGGGAGACACCTTCCGCGCCGCCGCGATCGGCCAGCTCAAGGTGTGGGCCGAGCGGCTGGGCATTCCCATCGTCAGCGGCAAGGAAGGCGGCGACGCGGCGGGCATCGTGTTCGATGCGGTCAAACAGGCGACCGCCACCGGCATCGATGTGCTGATCGTCGATACCGCAGGCCGGTTGCAGAACAAGCGCGAGTTGATGGACGAACTCGCCAAGATTCGCCGCGTGCTGGGCCGCCTCAACCCCGAAGCCCCGCATGACGTGGTGCTGGTGCTCGATGCGACCAACGGGCAGAACGCCCTGTCGCAGATCGAAACGTTCAAGGAGGTGGCGGGCGTTACAGGGCTCGTGATGACGAAACTCGATGGCACCGCGCGCGGCGGCATATTGGTGGCAGCGGCAGAGAAATTCGGCCTGCCCATCCACGCGATCGGCGTGGGCGAGACGATCGACGACCTCAGGCCCTTCGATCCCGAATATCTCGCGCATGTCATCGCCGGAGGCACCAAGTGAGCGAGGAAATGCCGCAGACTGCCGCCGCCGAAGCCGTGGCCGTGCCGAAGAAAAAGTCCGAGGGCAGCCTGCTGCCGCTGCTGCTCGATTTCGGCCCGCTGCTGGTGTTCTTCGCGGTGTTCAAGCTGACCCAGAGCGACGGCGCGGCGCTCGCCAGCACCCGTGCGGCGATCAATGGGACGCTCGCGTTCATGCTCGCGATCCTGGTCGCGGTGGCGGTGTCGAAATGGCGGCTGGGCCGCGTGTCGCCGATGCTGTGGCTGAGCGCGGTGCTGGTCGTCGGCTTCGGCGCGCTGACGGTCTATTTCAACGACGAACGCTTCATCCAGATCAAGCCGACGATCATCTATTCGGGCTTTGCCGCGCTGCTGCTCGGCGGCTGGATGATGGGCAAGCCGCTGCTGCGCTACCTGCTGCAAGCCGCCTATGACGGGCTGGACGAGACCGGCTGGCTCAAGCTCTCGCGCAACTGGGGGCTGTTCTTCGTCGTCATGGCGCTGATCAACGAGGGCCTGCGCCAGTTCCTGACCTTCGAGACCTGGCTAACGGTCAAGGTCTGGGGCGTCACCGCCTTGTCCTTCCTGTTCGCGATGAGCCAGATCCCGATGCTGATGAAGCATGGCCTGGCGCTTGAAGGTGCTGAAGCGAAAGATTAAAAGAGCGCGCTGCGGCCTCGGAACAACAAGGAATCGCGAGCCGGTCCGATGATCGGTGCAATGCGATCATGCTGGAATGATGAGGATGGCCAACAAGCTCTTTATATTTGCATCCCTTTTGGTCGTGTGTGTGCCGACATCGGGTTGGGCATCGCCCAAAGTCGATCGCGGCAACGGCTTTTTCTTCAACAAGCCCGGAGCAACTGCCGAACTTGCGACGCGCGAGACCGAAAGCTGTCGGAAGCTTGCGAGCGGCGCCGAATCACAGATCAACACCATTGACGTTCTTGCGGGCGGTATCGCCGCGGTCCTTGGCGGTGCGCTGGCCGATGGCGACCAGAAGCGGATCAACACGGAAAACTGCATGCTGATCCGCGGCTGGAACCTCTATGCGATGACGCGCGAGGAAGGCTGGGCGTGGAAGGCCTTGCCACAGGCTGAGCGCAACGCTGAGCTCGCCATTCTGGTCGGCGCCGAAAAGCCGGCACGCGGCAGCCTGCTGCGCACCTGGCACAACGACTATGCGGAGCCGGCGCTATGGCAAAAGAACTGATGGCCCTGTTCAGCCTTGCGCTGGCCACCCCGGCCATGGCGCAGCTTTCCGATCAGGTCGACCTCAAGAAGCCAGAAGGACCCGTGCCCGCAGCCAATGAGGCGATGATCGTGCTGCGTCCCCATGCGCTGGGCATGGTGGGCGACAACCGTATCCTGTTCTACCGCTATGACCCGGCCACCAGGAAGGTCGCGCTGGACGCACAGGGCAAGCCGGTCGGCACCAAGATCACGTACAGCTATACGGTTTTCGGCGGGAAGAAGGGCGAAAAGGCGCTGCGCGTGGCGATTGTCCCCGCGGGCGATTACGTGCTGGCAGGCCGGACGTTCAACATGACCTATACCGACGTCTTCTGCCTCGGCGCGCCGCACTTTCGCGTCGAGCCGGGCAGCGTCACCTATATCGGCGACTTCGAGATGCTCGCGCTGGAGAAGATGGCGGACGGAGGGCGACGCAATGCCATGCGCTATTCTGCGGACCTGGAAGGGACGCGCCAGCAATTTGCTGCGGCCTATCCCCAGCTGTCTGCGCAACTGGAAGGCTGGCAACCGGCAAACGGTGCAACCTTTCAGTGCCTGGGCGATGAGTTCGTTGCATATCGCGTCCCCACCAGCACCAAGCCCTGAAATGGAAAACGGGGCTGCGACATCGTCGTAGCCCCGCAATATTCCAGGCCTGGCTTGCTGTCCAAACTGCAAGCTAGGCTATTGGACCCGAGCGATCAACCTTCCTGGTCGGCGCGCTCGGTGCCCTTGCCGTCGAGGTTCTGCGCGACGAATTCCCAGTTGATCGCCTTGTCGAGCACGGTCGACAGGTAATCCGGGCGGGCGTTGCGATAGTCGATATAATAGGCGTGTTCCCACACATCGAGCGTCAACAGCGGCTTCATGCCTTCGTGCGCGACCGGCGAGTCCGCGTCGTGCAGCGAGGTGATTTCCAGCTTGTCGCCGTTCAGCACCAGCCAGGCCCAGCCGCTGCCGAAATGGCCGACGGCCTCGGCCTTCAGCTTGTCCTTGAAATCGGCGACCGAGCCGAAATCGGCCTTGATGCGCTCTTCGAGCGAGCCGGGGATCGACTGGCCTTCGGGGCTGAGGCAGTGCCAGAAGAAGGTGTGGTTCCAGATCTGCGCAGCGTTGTTGAACAGGCCCTTGTTGCCCTTTTCCTTCGCGGCGACGATCACCTTGGAGAGGCTCGCGCCTTCCAGGTCCGTGCCCTTCACCATGTCGTTCGCCTTGCCGACATAGGCATTGTGATGCTTGCCGTGGTGATAGTCGAAGGTTTCCGCCGACATCACGTCGCCAAAGGCGGTCTTGTCAAAGGGGAGCGGGGGAAGCACGAAAGCCATGGGTCATCTCCTGTTTTGGAAAAGCGTTGGAACGATTGCCGCAACGCATATGGGCAATTGCGTAGCCGGGTAAAGGGTCAATGCGCGGGGTTCCCGCAATTACGGGAAGCACCTCATTCGGTTGCGATGCGCCAAGGCGGATAGCGCCGGTTCTCGCCGCCGAAATAGAGGCACAGCACATTGCCCGCCGGATCGCTCAGCCGCGCCTCGCGCCAGCCCCAGCTTTCGTCTCGCGGAAACTGGTCGATGGCGAAGCCTTCCGAGGCGAGCGCGGTG
Source organism: Blastomonas sp. 34TW (assembly GCF_059803595.1). Classification (NCBI taxonomy): domain Bacteria; kingdom Pseudomonadati; phylum Pseudomonadota; class Alphaproteobacteria; order Sphingomonadales; family Blastomonadaceae; genus Blastomonas; species Blastomonas sp. 34TW. The sequence goes on along the minus strand of NZ_JAPFGW010000005.1, from coordinate 168,379 downwards.
ACGCGCACGTCGAGATCGGCGCATTCGAGATAGACCATGGCCCCGCCCGCAGGTTCGCCGACATGGATCGAGAGCGTTGCGCCATTGTCCGCCTGAAACCTGGCATAGCCATTGTCCGGGCTGTCGACGATCTGGGTGAGGCCCAGCGCGCGGTAGAAGGCCACCGACGTGGCATAATCGGCCGCGCCCAGCGTCACCTGGTTGAGATGCCAGCCGGGGGCGAGCGCATCGTTGCGCACCGCCAAATGCCCCATCGGACCGTTCGCCTCGACCAGTCCTGGCGCATCGCGCAGCGCCAGCCGCACGAACAGGCGCGCGCGCTCGATCGCGGCTTCCATCGGGGCACCCTGCCCCAGCAGCGTCGCGATAGCGCTGGAGAGCGTGCAACCGGTGCCGTGGCTGTGCGGACTGTCGATGCGCGGATCGCTCCAGCGCGCCACCTCGCCCTCGCGGGTTACCAGCCGGTCGGTGACGGTCTCGCCCCCCGCATGCCCGCCCTTGATCAGCAGCGCGGGCGCCCGGTCGAGCACCGCCGCCTCGCCGCCCAAAGCCGCGAGTTCGGGCAAGTTGGGCGTGACGAGCGTGGCGCAGGCGATCAGCCGCCTGAACGCCGCAATCGTGGCGGGATCGGCGAGCACCGCCCCGCTGGAAGCAATCATCACCGGATCGAAGATGACAGGAATGCCGGGGTGCGCGACAAGCCAATCCGCCAGCGCCTCGGCGATCGCAGGCGAGCCCAGCATGCCGATCTTGATCGCATCGAGCCCGAAATCGCGCGCCACCGCGTCGATCTGGGCGATGACCATGTCGGCGTCCAGCACCTGCACCGTATCGACCCCGCGCGAATTCTGCGCGGTGATCGCGGTGATCGCGGTCATCGCATGACCGCCCAGCATGGTGATGGTCTTGATATCGGCCTGAATGCCCGCGCCGCCGCCGGAATCGGAGCCTGCGATGGTCAGGACGCGCGCGGGCCGTTCACCCATGCTGCGTAAACTTGCGCTCGGTCGAGCCGGGGAATTTCTCGAGCAGCTTCTTGGGGCGAACCGGGCGGTCGACCAGCTCGCCGCCGCAATTGGGGCAGCGGTCGTCGAGCTCCTCGGCGCATTCCGCGCAGAAGGTGCATTCGAACGAGCAGATGAACGCGCCAGGGTCCTGCGCTGGCGTATCCGCACCGCAGCGTTCGCAATCGGGGCGCATTTCCAGCATCAGAGCGCCACCTCCGCCACGACCGCGCAGATGCGGTCGACCACCGCTTCGACCTGCGCGGCATCGTCGCCTTCGGCCATCACGCGGATGACGGGCTCGGTGCCCGACGGCCGGATGACCAGCCGCCCCTTGCCCCGCAGTTCCTCATCGGCATCGGCGATGACCTTCTGCACCTTGGGGTTTTCCAGCGGCTTGCCGCCCGAGAAGCGCACATTCTTGAGCAGCTGCGGCACCGGATCGAACAGATGGAGCAGCTCGCTTGCCGGTTTGCCCTCGCGCACCAGCTCGGCCAGCACCTGCAGCGCTGCGACCGTGCCGTCGCCGGTGGTGGCATGGTCGGTCAGGATCATATGCCCCGATTGTTCGCCGCCGACATTGTAACCGCCCGCGCGCATCGCGCCGAGCACATAACGGTCGCCCACCTTGGTGCGGACAAGCTCGAGCCCCTGGCCCTTGAGATAGCGTTCCAGCCCCAAGTTCGACATCACCGTCGCGACCACGCCGCCGCCGCGCAGCCGCCCCTGGCGCGCCCAGCTTCCGCCGATCAGCGCCATGATCTGGTCGCCATCGACGATGGTGCCCTTCTCGTCGACCACGATCAGCCGGTCGGCATCGCCATCGAGCGCGATGCCGATATCCGCGCCCGAGGCAACGACCCGCTCCTGCATCGCCTCGACATGGGTCGAACCGACCCGGTCGTTGATGTTGAGCCCGTTGGGATTGACGCCGATCGCGATCACCTCCGCGCCCAGCTCCCAGAAGGCGGAAGGCGCGACCTGATAGGCGGCGCCGTGCGCGCAATCGACGACGATCTTGAGGCCGTCCAGGCGCACCTGATCGGGCAGCGAGGCCTTGACCGCGTGGATGTAGCGACCGCGCGCGTCCTCGATCCGGCGGGCGCGGCCAATGGCTTCAGACGCGGCGAGCTGCGGATTGCCCGCTTCGAGCATCGCCTCGATCTGCATCTCGTCCTCGTCGGAGAGCTTGAAGCCATCGGGACCGAACAGCTTGATGCCGTTATCCTGGAACGGGTTGTGGCTGGCCGAGATCATCACGCCCAGGTCCGCGCGCATCGAGCGGGTCAGCAGGGCGACCGCCGGTGTCGGCATTGGCCCCACCAGCACCACGTCCATGCCGACGCTGGTGAAGCCCGCGACCAGCGCATTCTCCATCATGTAACCCGAAAGCCGGGTATCCTTGCCGATGACGACGCGGTGCTTGTGGCTGCCGCGCAGGAAATGCGCGCCCGCGGCCTGGCCTACCGCCATGGCCATCGCTGCGGTCATGAAACCCTGATTGGTGCGTCCCCTGATACCGTCGGTGCCGAAAAACTTGCGTGTCACGCGTGAACCCCTGCCTGGTTTTTTCGCGGCTTAGCGGATTGGGCCGGGACTTGCCAACTCTGTCGCCAGCGGTCATGTCAAATCCCGTCATGCTGGACCCGTTCCAGCATCCACCGCGCCCCCGCAGCCAAAGCCGCGAGAGGCGAAATGGACCCTGGATCAACTTCAGGGTGACGGATCGCGCAATCCGTGTTCATAAGAAATCAGGATCGCGAACCAAACAGAATCATGAAGATACAAGGGCCCTGACTGAATGTTGAAAACCCTTCTGGTCCTGGGTGCTCTGGCCGTCGGCATTGCGCTGGGGATGGCGATCGGCGGCAATGCGCCGGGGCTGGTCGATGGCGCGGACGTGGTCGGGTCGCTCTGGCTGCGCGGGCTGCAGATGACCGTCGTGCCGCTGGTGGTCACGCTGCTGGTCACCGGCATCCTTCGCACCGCGCAAATGGCAAGCGCCGGACGGCTCACGGTGCGCGCGATCGCGACGATGATCGTGCTGCTCTGGGCGTCGGCCGCAATGGCGGCGGTCGTTACCCCCGCGCTGCTGGCCGCCTTTCCGCTGCCCGAGGCCGCGCGCGCCGCGCTGAGAGGGGCGCTCGCTACCGCCCAGCCGACCGGCGAGGTGCCCCCCTTTACCGAATTCCTGCGCGCGCTGGTGCCTACCAATCCGGTCGCCGCTGCTGCCAATGACGCCATCCTGCCGCTCATCATCTTCACTCTCGCCTTCGCCTTTGCGCTGACCCGGCTCTCACCGGAGCAGCGTGCGCCGGTGCAGGGCCTGTTCGCGGCGATTGCCGATGCGATGATCATCCTGATCGGCTGGGTGCTCGCGCTCGCGCCGATCGGCGTGTTCGCGCTCGGGCTGGTGGTCGGCTCGCGCGCGGGTGTCGCCGCGTTCGGCGCGCTCGGCCATTATGTGCTGACGGTCACCAGCGTCGGCGGTGTCGTGTGGATATCGGGCTTCGCGCTCGCCTGGATCGGTGGCCGGGTCAATCCCCTCGCCTTCCTGCGGGCATCGATCCCGGCCCAGGCGGTGGCGATCTCGACGCAATCCTCGCTCGCCTCGTTGCCGGCGATGCTCACCGGGGTGCGCGCGCTCGGCGTCGGCGAGCGCATTGCCGATGTCGTTCTGCCGATCGCGGTCGCATTGTTCCGCGCGACGGGTCCGTGCATGAACCTGGCCGTCGCCATCTATGTCGCGCATCTGATGGGCGTGGAGCTCGGTCCGGTGGCCCTGGCCGCCGGCGTCGCCGCCGCCGCGATCACCACCATGGGCGCGGTGTCGCTGCCCGGATCGATCAGCTTCATCAGTTCGATCGCACCGATCTGCATTGCCATGGGCGTGCCGGTCGAACCGCTGGCACTTTTGTTGGCGATCGAAGTCTTCCCCGATATCATGCGCACCTTGAGTAATGTAACCATGGACATGGCGGTGACGACGACTATTGCCCGCGCCGAAGGAGACAAAAAATGATCTATCGCAAACTGGGCGGGCTGCAGGTTTCGGCGCTGGGCCTGGGCTGCATGCCGATGGCGGGCATCGGAGCGGCGATGTACGGCAAGGCCGATCATCGCGAGTCCATCGCCACGCTCGAACGCGCGATCGAACTGGGCGTCACGTTCTTCGACACCGCCGAAGTCTATGGCCCCTATGTCAACGAAGAGTTGCTGGGACAAGCCATCAAGGGCCGCCGCGACCGGCTGGTGATTGCCACCAAGTTCGGCTTCCGGATCGAGGACGGCGGCTATCGCGGCGTCGATTCGAGCCCCGAGAATGTGCGTCGCGCTTGCGAGGGTTCGTTGAAGCGCCTCGGCATCGACACGATCGACCTTTACTACCAGCACCGCGTCGATCCCAATGTGCCGATCGAGGAGACGATCGGGGCGATGTCGCGGCTCGTCGAAGAAGGCAAGGTGCGCTATCTCGGCCTGTCAGAGGCAGGCGCCGACACCATCCGCCGCGCCGACGCCACGCACCCGATCACCGCGCTGCAAAGCGAATATTCGCTCTGGGAGCGCGGGGTGGAAGAGGAGATCCTGCCCTTGTGCCAGGATCTCGGCATCGGCTTCGTCCCCTACAGCCCGCTGGGCCGCGGCTTCCTGACCGGCCTGATCAGCCAACGTTCGGATCTGCCCGAAGGCGACTATCGCCTCAACGATCCGCGCTATTCGGAAGAGAATTTCGCGATCAACATGGGCGTGGTCGATGTGGTCGAGCAGATCGCCGTCGCGCACCGCGTCTCGCCTGCGCAGATCGCGCTCGCCTGGCTGCTCGCCCAGGGCGAGGATATCGTGCCGATCCCGGGGTCGAAGCGCCGTGCCACGCTCGAGGATTCGATGGCCGCCGTGAACGTGTCGCTGAGCGCTGCCGATCTCGACGCGCTCGATGCCGCCGCGCCGCCCGGATCGACCGCCGGAGCGCGCTATGGCGAAATGGGCATGAAGATGGTCCGGCTCTGAACCCATTCGCGCGCGACATCGGTCGATGAACACACCGGACAGTCCGCCGCCAGATTCCGAAACCGGCGATCGTGCACCATCCGGCCCGCCCGGTGAGACCGCCGCCGTCAAGCTGTCTTGGATGCAAGTGGCTCTCATGGCGGCAGGACTGGTCGGGCTGGGCGCGGTAGAGCTCGCGCTTTATCTGCATTTCTCGGACCTGACCGGCTGGCCGGAAGCCTATGGCATCGAATGCCGCCGCAAATGCTGGGGAACCTATCTGTTCCACAGCCCCCGGTTGCTGTTGCATAACGATCTGAACGAGATTGCGCTGTTTGCGGTGCTATGGGCCGTGATCTGGGTGCCAGCCCTGGTGCTGTTTCCCATCAGCAAGCAGCTTCGCGCTCGCAAAAGACAGTAGTAGCACCTTCCGTCGCGTCCGCCGGGCGATTGTCGCGATGTTACAAAACGAATTCCGAAACGCCATCAATCTGTAATTGTTGCGACGCACAAAAGACGCCGCTCGGATGCAGAGGGCGCGCATTCCACTCAATCTGAGGACATGTGCAATGCCCCGTTTCCCCCTTCGCGTCTCGATGCTCTCACTCGCCATCGCCCTGTCGGCCAGCCCTGCGCTCGCCCAGGATCAGGCCGATGCCGAGAGCGGCAGCGACAACACCATCATCGTCACCGCACAGAAGCGCGAGCAGTCGATCCAGGACGTGCCGCTGACCGTCTCGGCGATCAATGGCGAGCAGATGGACAAGATCGGCATTGACGAGTTCGACGAGCTGTCCGCCTATATTCCCGGGCTCAACATTCAGGAGCAGAGCGCGAACAATCCCGGCTTCGTCATCCGCGGCATCACTTCGGATTCGGGCAGCGCGCAGATCGCGCCGCGCGTCACCATCTACCTCAACGGCATCGACGTCTCGCGCTCGCGCGGATCGTATTTCGACCTGTTCGACATCGACCGGGTGGAGGTGGTCAAGGGCCCGCAGGCAACGCTGTTCGGCACCGCCGCGACCATCGGCGCGATCTCGGTCATTACTGCCAAGCCCGAGCCGGGTTTCTCCGCCGACCTGCGCGGCAGCTACGGCAATTTCAACCTTTATGAGGGCCGCGCGATGATCAATGTCGGCAACGACAAGATCGCCGGGCGCATCGCTGCGTCCTACAAGAAGCGCGACGGCTATGTCCGCAACATCGCAGGCGAGCCCGGCACGACTTCGGCGCGCACCACCGGCAACGCTCAGGCGGATCTCAACGGCATCGACCAGTTCGCCATTCGCGGATCGCTGCGCATCTGGCCGACCGCCGAGAGCACGATGGATTTCGTGTTCAACTACGAGCAGCAGCGCAACCCCGGCACCGCGTTCAAGTCCGGTTCGATCGCGCCCACCGGCGGCACCACCAGCCCGTACACGTTCGCCGAACTGGGCGGCGCGCCGGCCGATCTCAGCCGCGCGATCCTGGGCCTGCCCAAGCTCGGACTCAACCGCGAGGTCTATGATGCCAGCGTCACCTTCCAGACGCCCATGGGCGATGGCTGGTCGCTGACCTCGATCACCGGCTATCGCAAGTTCGACAGCCTCGAGACCTTCGACGCCGACGGCACCGCATTGTTCTTCCTCGAATTTGCCGAGGACGCACAGGGCGAGCAGATGAGCCACGAGACCCGCTTCGCCTATGACAGCGACCGGCTGCGCGGCTTTTTCGGCTTCAACGTGTTTCATGAAGAGGGCACGCAGGCCGTGCCGTTCCTGACCGATGAGGGCACCTATATCAGCTGCGCGCCCTTCCCTGCCTTTGCGCCGGTGCGCAACAATGTCGCCGCAGTGCTCGGCGTACCCGGCGCCTCGACCTGCGCCGCGCTCAACAGCCCGAATCCGGCGCGCAATGCCACCGCGATCCTGACGCGCGGCGCGGCGACCGTACTGCCTTATAGCAGCACCTTCACCAATGGCGGCAAGAACACGGTCTATTCGGCCTTTGCCGATCTGACCTTCGACATTTCCGACCGGTTCGAGCTGTCGGCGGGCGTGCGCTATCTCTACGAGGAGCGCGCCTCGACCTATACGGCCGTGCAGCCCGGCAGCCAGATCTTCGCCTCCTTGGGCGTGCGCGGCGTCTCGCTGCTCGGCGCGGTCGATACCGCAGGCCAGGTGTTCCGCGTCCGCGACAATTTCGATGCCTGGCTGCCGCGCTTCAACGCATTGTACCGCGTCACCGACGATGTGAACGTCTATGCCACCATCTCCAAGGGCCGCCGCTCGCCGGTGCTGAACCTCAGCGCCAGCGCGACGGCGGCTGGGCCGGTGCCCAATTTCACGCTCGTGGCAGAAGAAAAGATCTGGAACTACGAGGGCGGCGTCAAGGCGACGTTCGGCGGATTCTCGGGCTCGATCGGCGCCTTCTACCAGGATTATTCGAACTTCCAGACCAGCTTCTTCAACCAGCAGGGCCAGACCGTGCCGGTCAACGCAGGCAATGCCGGCAATTTCGGCGTGGAAGTCGAAGGCGCGCTGCGGATCGGCAACAACGTCCGCCTGTTCGCCAACTATGCCTATATCGATGCCAAGATCGAATCGCCCAATCCGGCATTCCAGGACAACCGTTTCCGCCTGCAGTCCAAGCACAAGGCGGCGGCAGGCATCGACGTGACGCTGCCGGTGGGCGACACTGCCGAGCTGTTCTTCTTCCCGACGGTCACCTATTCGAGCAAGCAGTTCTTCGAAATCCCGAACAGCGAGCGCTTGAGCGAAAACGGCTATGTGCTGATCAATGCCCGCGCTGGCATTCGCTTCGACGAAGGTCGCTATGAAATCACCGCCTTTGCCCGCAACCTCACCGACGAGGACTATCTGATCGACGCAGGCAATACCGGCGGCGCATTCGGCACCGCAACCTTCATCGCGGGCGAGCCGCGTCTCTATGGCGTCCAGGTCGCGGCGAAGTTCTGATTGCTGCGTGTTGACGTGAAAAGCCCTCCCCTTCGATGGGGGAGGGTTGGGTGGGGGTGATCTTTCGGGATCGTGATTCGGTTGGAATGATCTGCTGCTGGCTTCCGACCGACACCCTCACCCCACCGCTGCGACATAGGCAGCAAGCTGCCAAGTCTTCGCTGCCTCCCCCATCGAGGGGGAGGAAAGGATTTTAAGGCGTGAGGGCTGTGATGCCCCCCATATAGGGCACCAGCACTTCCGGCACGCGGACCGAGCCATCGGCCTGCTGGTAATTCTCCACGATCGCGACCAAGGTCCGCCCGATCGCCAGCGCCGAGCCGTTGAGCGTGTGGACGAACTCGGTGCCCTTCTCGCCCTCGGGGCGGTAGCGGGTGTTCATCCGCCGCGCCTGATAGTCGCCGCAGTTCGAGATGCTGGCGATCTCGCGATAGGCATTCTGTCCGGGCAGCCAGACCTCGAGGTCATAGGTCTTGCGGCTCGCCTGGCCCATATCGCCCGCGCACAGCAGCATCTTGCGATAGGGCAACCCCAGCGCCTGCAGGATCGCCTCGGATGCGGCGCACATGCGCTCGTGCTCGGCCTCGGATTGGTCGGGCGCGGCGATGGTGACCAGCTCCACCTTCTCGAACTGGTGCTGGCGGATGAGGCCGCGCGTATCGCGCCCGGCAGAGCCCGCTTCCGAACGGAAGCACGGCGTCAGTGCGGTGAGCCGGATCGGAAGCTCGGCGGCGCTGAGGATCTGCTCGCGCACGCTGTTGGTGAGACTGACCTCGGAGGTCGAGATCAGCCAGCGGCCGTCGGTGGTCTGGAACAGGTCCTCGGCGAACTTGGGCAGCTGGCCCACGCCGAACACGGCCTCGTCGCGCACCAGATAGGGTGTCGCGCATTCGGCATAGCCTCGCGCGACCTGGGCATCGAGCATGAACTGGCCGAGCGCCCTGTTCATCCGCGCGATGCCGCCGCGCAGGAAGGTGAAGCGCGCGCCGGAAATCTTGGCCGCCGTCTCAAAATCCATGCCGAGTGCAGGCCCGATATCGGCATGTTCCTTGGGCTCGAAATCGAACTGCGGCTGATCGCCCCAGCGGACGAGTTCGACATTGCCGGTCTCGTCTTCGCCATCGGGCACATCGGCAGCAGGCAGATTGGGAAGCGCGGCGAGCCGCTCGGCCAGCGCGGCATCGCCTGCGCGCGCCTGCTCCTCGAGCTCGCTCAGCCGGGTCTTGAGCTCGGCCACCTCCGCCTTGAGCGCCTCGGCCTTTGCCGCATCCTTCTGCGCCATCGCCTGGCCGATCAGCTTCGACGCCTCGTTGCGCCGTGCCTGCGCCGCCTGCGATTCGTTCAGCGCCTCGCGCCGCTTGGCGTCGAGCGCGATGATTTCGGCTGCGACCGGCGGCTGCCCCTTGCGGACCAGCGCTGCGTCAAAGGCTTCGGGGTTTTCGCGGATGAATTTGATGTCGTGCATGGGCTGAGCCTATGCCCTGCCCGCCCGCCCCGATGCAATCCGCAATCGTGCGCCTGTCCATGCAAAAAGGGCGACCCCAAGGGATCGCCCTTTCCGCTAACGGTCGATGGCGGGCAGCGGTGACGGTCGCTGCCGGGCCGATCAGGCCGCGTTGCGCTTTGCGTCTTCCTTGCGCTTGGCGAAGCGGCGACGCGCTGCCAGTGCAACCGCACCTGCACCGAAGAGCAGGATGGCCGGCGGCGCAGGCACGTCGGTGCCGCCATCGGGCGGCGGCGGACCACCGCTCGAACCCGAAGAGGTGCTCGACGAGGAGGAAGACGAAGACGACGAACTGGAGCTCGACGAACCCGAGGAGCCGGTGCTGGTGCTCGACCCGGTGCTGGTGCCGCCAAAGCTCGACGAGGTGCTGCTCGAGGTAGCACCCGAAGAGGTGCTGGACGAGGTGGAACTGGACGAGCTGGAGCTGCTCGACGACGAGGACGAACCGCTCGAACCGCTCGAACCCGAGGACCCGGTCGATCCGCTCGACCCAGTAGAGCCTGACGATCCGGTCGAACCCGTGGACCCTGTCGAACCGCTCGAACCCGAAGAACCGCTGCTGGTCGACGAGCTGGAAGAGCTGCTCGACGACGACGAGGACGAGCCGCTGGAGCCCGAGGAACCGCTCGAGCCCGACGAGCCCGAGGAACCGCTAGAACCCGACGAGCCCGACGAACCGCTGGAACCGCCAGGCTTGCCCGGGTGACCGGGCTTGCCGGGATAGCCGGGCTTGTCGCCGCCTGACGAGGACGAACTCGAAGAGGAGGAACTGGACGAGGACGAGCTCGACGAGGAAGAGGACGACGAGGAGCTGGACGAGCTGACATTGCCCGAAGACGAGGAAACATTGCCCGAGGACGTGCTGACGCCGCCCGTCGAGGTCGAAACGCCACCCGTGGAGGTCGAAACGCCGCCGGTCGACGTGCTCACGCCGCCGGTCGAGGTCGAGATACCACCCGTCGAGATGTTGCCCGACGAGGTGCTGGTCGAGCCGCCCGTGCTGGTGAAACCACCGGTCGAGGTGCTGGTCGATCCGCCGGTGCTGGTAAAGCCGCCGGTCGAGGTGCTGGTCGATCCGGTCGACGAGATCACGACGCTGCCGCCGCCACCGCCGCCGCCACCAAAGAAGCCGCCGAAGAAACCGCCGCCAAAGCCACCGCCGAAACCGCCAAGGCCGCCACCGACGACCACGGGGAAGCCGCCACCGCCGCCCGAGAAGCCACCCGAATCCTGCTGCGGATACGCGGGCAGAGGCAGCGGGATCGGCGCCTGCTGCGTCGTCACGGTCACGACCTGGGGCGTGGCCTGAACCGGCGTGCGGGCAACCATCCGGCGCGCGCGCTTGACCTTGCGGACCGGTGCCTTGGCCATCTGACGACCGCGAATCGGCTTGGTCGTCTTCGTCTGGCGATATTGCTTGACCTGGGCAGGCGGGGTGTCGGCGACATGGACAGCGCCACCACCGATGATCGCTCCGCCGCAAGTGCAGGCACACAGTTTTGCCAGGGCCATCCGTACAGACATTGTGTTTTCTCTCTCAGACCTGGGGCCATTCCGGGGCCCGTGGAGCAAGCACCAGGAGCCGGGGTCGGCGTAACGATATGCAACGCAAGCCAGAACAAAGCATTAATCTCAATGGTGTTAACCTTGATTTGACCAGCCGCGCGACAAAAATTTGCGCAATTGCCGGGCTTCGGGCACCTGCTGTCCCGATTTGAAACCGAAAAACGGCGCAAAATTAACCGATGCTATCGACCACGGCGGCTGGCAGGGCCGGATTTGGCATTGACGGTACGGCCTGCACACATGTGTCCGAAAAAGCGTCGATTAGTCCCTGATTCTAAGGTTTTTGCCGCTTGTATGCCCCCAAGCCGGTGGCTATAGGCCGCTGCAACCAAAGGCCGACGGGACGTGCCTGATCTGGGCGCGGAGCGGCGGTGCTGCAAACACCACCGGGAGCATTCAATGGCGTCCATCTCCACGGCTATCGATGACATCGATGTGCTGGCTAAGGCGCGCAGGAACATCGCGGGCGATTATTTTCCATCGCCCGACGAGGACTATATGTCCCCGCGCCAGCTGGAATATTTCCGTACGCTTTTGCAGGAATGGAAGCGCTCCATCCTGGCCGCGTCCAAGGACACGCTGCAGCAGCTGCAGGACGGCCCGATGCGCGAGCCCGACCTTAACGATCGCGCGTCGAGCGAGACCGATTGGGGCATCGAACTGCGCACCCGCGACCGGCAGCGCAAGCTCATCGCCAAGATCGATTCCGCGCTGCGCCGGATCGACGAGGGCGAATATGGCTATTGCGAGGTCACAGGCGAGCCGATCGGCCTGGGCCGGCTGGTCGCCCGCCCCATCGCGACGATGACGGTCGAGGCGCAGGAAGCGCATGAACGCCGTGAGAAAATCTCTCGCGACGACTGACGTCGGTCCCGCCCCGGCAGCCACCGGTTAACCAATTGGCGACACTCTTGGCGCTATAAGAGAGGCGTGCATCGCTTCCCTCCATATTGGGGGGAACTGCCTCTCTTGTCCCGCTGGAAGCCAGACCGATGAATATGCCTGTCAGCCCGAAATCTCTCGATGTTCAGGAGAGCCGTGCGAGAGACAGCCTGTTCCTGCTCGCCGAACTCACGCTGGAAGACAGCGGCGAGCGGCACAAGGTCAAGGTCCGCAATCTCTCCAGCGGCGGCATGATGGTCGAATCGGAGCTCGAGGTGGCCCAGGGCCAACGCATCGTCGTCGAACTGCGCAATATCGGCCATGTTCGCGGGCAGATTGCCTGGGTGCGCAGCGAGAAATTCGGCGTCGCCTTCGATCGGCAGATCAATCCCAAGCTCGCCCGCAAGCCGGTGGGTACCACGCAGGAAACGCCGCGCTTCCTGCGGGTGCTTGATGCCTATAGCCCGTCCTATCCGCGTCAGCGCTGACGCCCGGGCACCCTCTCCTTACCCATCATTTGCCGCGCTCGGCAGTTCGCCGTTCTGCGCGCCGATGCTCTGCGGGGCCAGCCGCTGATTGGCCGGGCTGCCGGTGAACGCGATTGGATGGCGCAGCGTGCGATAGGGTCCGATATGCGGCGCTGCCATGTCCATGAAGAAGCCGGTGGCCTTGAGATGCGGATCGTCGGGCACCTTCTCGATCGGATTGAACCGCATTGCCGGAATGTCTTCCTTGTCGAGCAGTTCGACCCATTCGTCGGTGGTCTTGGTCGCCGCGACCTCCTCGATGATCGCATAGAGGTCGCCTGTGTGCTTGGTGCGCTCCTCATAGGTTGAAAAGCGCGGATCCTCGAACACGCCCGGCCGTCCCCCGATCTCGAAGAATCGGGCCCATTGCCGGTCGACATAGGGAACGATGGCGATAAAGCCGTCCTTGGTCGGATAGGGCCTGCGCCGCGGGTTGATCGACCGGGTATAGCCGAACTTGCCATCGCCGGGGAAAGTCTGGCCGTACAGGTTCTCCACCATGTTGAAGAAAGTGAAGCATTCGAACATCGGCACCGATACGAACTGCCCCTCGCCCGTACGCTGACGGTGCACCACAGCAGCGAGAGTCGCGATCGTGGCGAACAGCCCCACCGTCTTGTCCGCGACCAGCGACGGGGTGTAGCTCGGCGGACCATCCGATCGCTTGGCATAGAGATCGGCCCAGCCCGATGCCGCCTGGACCAGATCGTCATAGGCCTGGCGCTTGCCATAGGGGCCATCGGCGCCATAGCCGCAGCAATGGATGTAGATGATATTCGGGTTGATCGCCTTGACCGATTCATAATCGAGCCCAAGCCGCGCCATGCCCGCCATGCGGACATTGTGGAAGAACACGTCCGCCTCGCGCAGCAGCGTTTCGAGCTGTGCCTTGCCCAGCTCTTCGCGCCCGTCGATCGTCACCGACTTCTTGTTGCGGTTGAGCGCCATGAAGATCGGCCCCAGATCACCGGTCGGCGAGGATCCGGCATAACGCATCATGTCGCCGGCATGGGTGCCGCCCTTGTTTTCCACCTTGATGACGTCCGCGCCCATATCGGCCAGCATCATCGTTGCCAGCGGCCCCATGACAACGCTCGACATGTCCAGAACGCGCACCCCGGCCAGCGGCCCGGTCGCCGCAGTTTCGCCTATCGTCCAGATTGCTTCAGCCACTTGGGCATTCCTCCTTGCTGATTACTGTCATATCGACTGTCACTTTAGGGGCACATCGGTCGTAAAATCGTTCAAAATCGGGACCGAATCCCAGGAAATGCGCCATTTCGGTCCGACTTGCCCGTTGCGAATAACACCATTGTGGAGCTAATGTCCGCGGCGCCGGAAGGGGTGTTTCGGTTTCGTACGACGAGTCGCATCCGTTCCCGTTGGGGGCTTTATGATATTGGGACTGTTTGAAAGCGCTGAACAGCGCAGCAAGGACGCGCGCGACCTGGACAATATGTTCAAGCGCTATGGCGATGATATCCTGAACGTGCTGCAGGCACGAGCCGACGATACCAAGCTGCGCGACCGTGACCGCAAGCACTGGGCGCGCCTGCTGCGCAAGGCCAAGTCGCGTTTCGGCTGAGGCGGGCAGGCCAGGGCTCATCGCATCACCGCCTTTGGTCGAAGCGACGACCCACCATCGCGCTGGCGATATTGACCTTCTGGATATCGATAGCACCACCGGCAATGCCCCAGCCCCAGGCGTCGCGCATGCGGCGTTCCATGGGATATTGGGTGGAATAGCCATAGCCGCCCATCAGCTGGACGGCATTGCCGGTTACCGAGCGCGCGATCTGGTTGGCGAAACACTTGGCCGACGAGCTGTCGAGGATCGACGGCAGGCCCTGGTCCGAATTGGCCGCCGCGCGCCAGATCAGCAACCTGGCCGCCTCGACCTCGATCTGCATTTCGGCAAGCTTCATCTGCACCGCCTGGAAGTCGACCAGCGGCTTGCCGAACTGCTGCCGCTCCTGGACATAGGCGAGCACGTCTTCCAGCGCACCCGAGGCCTGCCCCAGCGCCATGGTGGCATTGCCGCAGCGCTCGAGGTCGAACGCTTCCATCAGCTTGGCAAATCCGCCAGCAGGCACCACGATATTGCCTTCGGGCACCACGCAATCGTCGAACATCAGATCGGCCGAAGGCACGCCGCGAAAACCCATCAGCGTCTCGGGCTGGCCGAAGCTGAGGCCGGGCGAGCCCTTCTCCACCAGCACCGCGCCGATGCCCTTGGCGCCCGGCGCGTCGGACAGGCGGGTATAGACCAGATAAGCGTCCGAATGCCCGCCGCCCGAGCACCAGCGCTTGGTGCCGTTGATGGTCACCCTGCCATCGGCGATCACGCCGCGCGTCGTGAGGTCGGTAAGCGCGGTGCCAGCCGCCGGTTCGGACATCGACACCGCAACAATCATCTCGCCCGCGCAGACCTTTGGCACGATGCGCTGCTTGAGCGCCTCAGGAGCGAAATGCTGGATCGCCCGCACTGGGCCAACGCACGCCTCGAACACAGGAAAGGCCACGGCGGAGCTGACCTTGGCCAGCTCTTCGAGCACGATCAGCGCGTCGAGATTGGATAGGCCGAGCCCGCCCAGCGCTTCGGGCGTGTTGATGCCGAGCAAGCCCATTTCGGCATAGCGGCGCACCATATCGCGCGGGACCGGGCGGTTGTCGCGTTCCAGCTCTGCGGCCAGGGGCAGCAGCTCGGCCTGCGCAAACCGGCGCACCGTATCGCGCAGCGCCACCTGCTCGTCCGAAAGGCTGAAATCCATCTCCACACCCCGTGTTAATCGTCCGGTTAACAACGGGATGCGGGAGAAACGGGCCCGCGTCAATGCCCAGTTCTGTCAGGCCGTGATGCGGGCCGGATTGCGGTCAGTCGCCGGTCAGGATGCGATCAACAAGCTGCTTCACCGTCGGCACGAAACCGTTGGAATAGAAGGGGTCAGTACCGAAATTATAGGCGGCATGGCCTGCGAACATCAGGTTCTTGTCCGGGTCGTCGCCATGCGCGATATTCTGCAGCGCCTTCTGGATGCAGAAGCTGCGCGGATCGGCGAGATAGCCAGTCGAGTTGTTGTCATGGTCCTTCCACGACGAGAACGCGCAATGCGACAGACAGCCCATGCAATCGGTCTGGTCCTTGCGGATTTCGGCGCGTTCCTCGGGGGTCACGAAGACCAGGGTGTTGTCGGGCGTCTTGAGCGCAGTGGTAAAGCCCTGCGCATCCCAGCGACGCGCGCGATCGAGATCGGCAGGGGCGACCCAGAAATTCTTGCCCTTCACGCCGCAATCAAGCTGCGCGGTATGTTCGCCCGCCATTTCGGTCGAGAAGGGAATCTGTCGCTCTGACCGAGCTTCCAGCAACTGGAGGAACGGGTTGCGCACCGCGCTCGAATAGAAGCCGGTCGGACTGAAGCGCTGGAGCAGCACATCGCCTTCCTGGATCTTGGTCAGCTCGTCCTTCCACTTTTGCGGGATCGGGCTTTCCTGCGTCAGCAGCGGGCGGGTGCCATACTGGAACGCGATCTGGCCGAGCTCGGGATTGTCGATCCAGTGCTCCCAGTCGCGCAGATACCAGACGCCGCCGGCCATGATGATCGGAACATCGTCCGAAATGCCCTCGGCGCGCATCGTATCGCGCAGCGCCTTGACGCGCGGATAGGGATCCTGCGGCTGGCGCGGATCTTCGGCATTGGAAAGGCCGTTATGCCCTCCCGCGAGCCAGGGGTCCTCATAGACCACCGCGGCCATCAGTTCGCTGACCTTGTGATAGGCGCGCTTCCACAGCGCACGAAAGGCGCGAGCAGAGCTGATGATCGGCAGGTAGTTGACGTTGTACTGCGCGGCGATCTCGGACAGCTTGTAGGGCATGCCCGCACCGCAGGTCACGCCCGCGACCATGCCGCGCGTGCGCTCAAGGATGCCGTGCAGGATTTGCTGCGCGCCGCCCATTTCCCAAAGCACGTTGATGTTGATCGCGCCCTGGCCGCCGGCGATCTCGAACGCGCGCTTGACCTGCGCGACACCGCCTTCGATGCCATAACGGATCAGTTCCTGGTGCCGTTCGGCGCGGGTGCGGCCGTGATAGATTTGCGGGATGACATTGCCGTTTTCGTCATAGCTGTCGGCATTGACCGCCGACACCGTACCAATGCCGCCCGCTGCGGCCCAGGCGCCCGAACTGGCGTGATTGGTGGCGGAAACCCCCTTGCCGCCCTCGATCAACGGCCAGACCTCGCGTCCGCCATAGATGATCGGCTTCAAACCCTTGAACACGTATCCGCTCCCACTTTGCCCCATGCCGGTATAGGCATGCTGCGCACAAAAAGACCAATGAAAAACCGATGAATGCCGCTGCCGGTTGCCTCTCAGGACCCGGGCTGATCGCAACCCCTGATCCTGCCCGGCTGCAGTGCCGGGCCAACCGCTTCGAACCGCGCGAAATAACCCGCGATATCGGGCTTTTCGATGAATTCGACCAACTTGTAGCCCACCGCCTCGAACTCGCAGAAAAGGAGCTTGGGCGGAATGCCGTGCCGGTTGGTCGGTCGGTCGACATCGACCACGATCACCTGCCCGCCCTTTTTCAGCGCCGGCCGCAACCGCCAGATGAACGCATAGGGTTCGGTCACCTCATGATACATATGGACCATGAAGATGCGATCGAAGCTGTTCTCGGGAAGGCGCGGATCGTCGATATCGCCGGGCTTGATCGAGACATTGTCGAGCCGCTCGCGCTCGACGCGCATACCCAGCCGCTTGAGCGCGGCATCGTCGATGTCCTGCGCCAGCACGCGGCCCTCTGCTCCCACGCGCTCGGCCAGGCGCACGGTATAATAGCCGTTGCCCGCGCCGATATCGGCCACGGTCATGCCCGGGGCAATCCCCGCGAGGTCCATGACCTTGGTCGCCTCGTTGCGGTCGTCGCGGGCTTCCTCGTTCGAGAATTCGTTGCTGACCACGCCCGCCACCGGGCGATCGGCGCGGGGGAAGGTACGCGCGGTCTCGGGTCGGTCGCTTTCGTCACTGGGGGCCGGCTGGCAGGCGGCGAGCACCGCCGTTGCCAGCAGCAACCACGCAAACCGACCCGGACGGTCAGTCGACATCTT
This sequence comes from Blastomonas sp. 34TW, assembly GCF_059803595.1. Taxonomy (NCBI): domain Bacteria; kingdom Pseudomonadati; phylum Pseudomonadota; class Alphaproteobacteria; order Sphingomonadales; family Blastomonadaceae; genus Blastomonas; species Blastomonas sp. 34TW. The sequence goes on along the minus strand of NZ_JAPFGW010000005.1, from coordinate 150,835 downwards.
CGACATCGACCTTCTCGCCGGTGACCTTCTGCGACAGCGCAGCGGCCATGAACGGGTCGATCGCACCGTCGAGCACGTCGCCCGGAGAGGTGGAGGTCACGCCGGTGCGCAGGTCCTTGACCAGCTGATAGGGCTGCAGCACGTACGAGCGGATCTGGTGTCCCCAGCCGATCTCGGTCTTGGCGGCATATTCGCCCGAAGCCTCGGCCTCACGCTTCTGCATCTCGGCCTCGTACATCCGCGCCTTCAGCATGTTCATCGCGGTGGCGCGGTTCTTGTGCTGCGAACGGTCGTTCTGGCTGGCGACGATGATGCCCGAGGGAATATGCGTGATGCGCACCGCGGAGTCGGTGGTATTGACGTGCTGGCCGCCCGCACCCGAGGCGCGATAGGTGTCGATCTTGAGGTCGCTTTCCTTGATGTCGATCTCGAAACTGTCATCGATCACCGGATAGACCCAGACGCTCGAGAAGCTGGTATGCCGCCGCGCCGAGCTGTCATAGGGCGAGATGCGCACCAGCCGGTGCACGCCGCTTTCGGTCTTGGCCCAGCCATAGGCGTTCTCGCCCTTGATCAGCAGGGTCGCGGACTTGATGCCCGCCTGTTCGCCCGCGTGATAATCGACCAGCTCGACCTTGTAGCCGCGCCGCTCGGCCCAGCGCGAATACATGCGCTGCAGCATCTCGGCCCAGTCCTGGCTCTCGGTGCCGCCCGCGCCGGCATGAACTTCGAGATAGGTATCGTAGCTGTCCGCCTCGCCCGCGAGCAGTGCCTGCACCTTGTCGCGCTCGGCACGCTCGGACAGCGCCTTCAGCGTCGCCAGCCCTTCGGCCACGGTCTCGTCATCGCCCTCGGCCTCGCCCAGCTCGACAAATTCGATCGCATCGGCCATTTCCTGGCTGATCTCGTTGACCGTGCCGATCGCCTGTTCCAGCCGCCGCCGCTCGCGCATCACCTCTTCGGCCGATTTGGGATCGTTCCACAGCGTCGGGTCCTCGACGCGCGCGTTCAGCTCGTCGAGGCGACGCAGCGCGCGGTCCCAGTCCAGGAACTTGCGGACCAGCGCCAGCGCGGCGTTGATGCTATCGATATGGGCCTGCCCTTCGGCACGCATGGGGGTCACTCCTGATTAAATCGTGCCGCGCTCTAGCCTATCGCCCGGCAATCGCAAAGCCCTGCGGATATGGTGATTGAACTTGGCCAGCGATAGCCTAGATTCGCAGGATGCACGGCACCCCCGGCCCGGTCACCATCGATCTCAACATGCTGATGCGGGCCTATGCCATCGGCATCTTCCCCATGGCCGATGCGCGCGACGATGTCGATGTCTTCTGGGTCGAGCCCGAAATGCGCGCGATCCTGCCGCTCGACGGCTTCCGTTTTTCCACGTCGCTGCGCAAGGCGGTGCGGCAGGACCGGTTCACGGTCACCTGCAACCGCGCTTTTGCCAGGGTGATCGCAATGTGCGCCGAATCCGCCCAGGGCCGCGAGCAGACCTGGATCAACCGCACCATCGAGGCGAGTTTCATCGCGCTGCACAAGCAGGGACGCGCGCACAGCATCGAATGCTGGCGCGATGGCGAACTGGTCGGCGGGCTTTACGGGGTCGAGATCGGCCGCGCGTTCTGCGGCGAGAGCATGTTCAGCCGCGCGACCGATGCCAGCAAGGTCGCGCTCGCCTGGCTGGTTGCGGCGATGCGCAAGGGCGGGCTGACGCTGCTCGACTGCCAGTTCATCACCCCGCATCTCGCATCGATGGGCGCGATCGAACTGCCACAGGGTGAATATCTCAAGCTGCTGAACGAGGCGATCTGCGATTCGCCCTATGCGCCGCCTCGGGTGCAGCGGCCGCATCCGGTGATGCCGGGGCTTTATTCGGTATCGGTCGAAGGGGTCGCCGGGCCCGGGGCCGAATCGGGGCTGGTCGCGGGGTTTTCGGCACTGGCCGGAGCCGATGCGGTTGGCGCAGCCGACGAACCGCCCTTGCCGGCTTCCTCGACCGGCGCATCTTCACCCGGATATTCCATCGCGCACTTCTTGACCCAGACGTCGTAGATCGGGTGCTCGACGACGTTGAGCGAGGGCGATTCCTTGAACACCCAGCCAGAGAACACGCGCTTCCACACCGGATCGGACGAGCGGGTTTCGCGCTCCTGCACCAGCAGCTGAACGAACGCGCCGGTTTCGGGCACCTGTTCCCAGGGCGCGGTGCGCTCGCAGGCCGAAAGCCGGACGATCGCATTGCCGACACGGCGCGATTCGCCTGGCTTCATCTCCAGATCGCGGGTTTCGCCGTTGCGCTTGTTGAGCAGCGCGATGGTGGCGACGCGCTGCGCCATTGGCGTAGCCTCGCCTGCCGCAGCCGCCTGGACCGGCGGCGGGGTGGAGGGGCGAAGCGCAACCTTCTTGGTGGCGGACTGCTGTCCGCGGCTGAACAGCTGGTCGCCGAACTGCATCCAGCCATAGACGCCTGCCCCTGCGAGCGCGGCGACGACGATGAGAATGGCGAGGATTCGCCCGCGCGTCACGCCTCGGGCGTCCACGCTTCATAATCGCCGGTGGCAGCGGCGCGAACGCCGCCGCGTTCCAGCGCACCGGCGGGACGATAGGCGGCCGGCGTGCCGGTCAGGTTGGGAACATAGTCCTTTTCCCAGATCCGCGGCGGCGGAAGATGGCTTTCGGGAATCGCATCATAGCTGTGGTGCAGCCAGCCATGCCATTCGGAAGGAACGCGGCTCGCATCGTTGGCGCCCTTGTACAGCACCCAGCGGCGCTCCTTCTGGCCCTTTTTGGGCTTGGAGCGGAAATAGGTGTTGCCCTGATGGTCTTCGCCGACCTTCTCGCCGTTCAGCGCGCTGAACAGATGCGTTCCGACGGTCGCCCCGTCCCACCAGGTGAAGATTTTTGCCAATAGTCCCATGAGCGCCCGCTTAATGCCAAGCGACCGAAAGGGGAAGATGCTTTTGCACCGAAAAGGCCGGGCAACACGCCTTTGCCGCTGCAGGTAAAGGTGAAGCGGGATGGCAGGACCATCCCGCTTCTATCCGTAGGTGCGACCCGTCAGGATAAGATGACCAGGGCATTGCGGCCCCGGCAATCAGGTTCAGCCAGCCAGCGCCATCTGCTTGTCAGAAACAAGCCGGTGCATCGCCTTTTGCAGCTTCTCGAACGCCCGCACCTCGATCTGGCGGACGCGCTCGCGGCTGACATTATAGACCTGGCTCAGCTCTTCGAGCGTCTTTGGATCATCGACCAGTCGGCGCTCGTTGAGAATGTGCCGCTCACGCTCGTTCAGCGATTCCATCGCTTCGCCGAGCAGCTTGTGGCGAATCTCTGCCTCCTGCGCATCGGCAACGGCAACGTCCTGCAGCGGCGCGTCGTCGGTCAGCCAATCCATCCACTGGCCGTCGCCATCCTCGCGCACCGAGACGTTGAGCGACGCATCGCCGCCCATCGCCATACGGCGGTTCATGTTGACGACTTCGGTTTCCGACACGCCCAGCTTGGTCGCGATAGCCTTGACATCGTCGGGATGCAGATCGCCATCTTCAAACGCGCGCAGGTTGTTCTTCATCCGGCGAAGGTTGAAGAACAGCTTCTTCTGCGCTGCGGTGGTGCCCATCTTCACGAGGCTCCAGCTGCGCAGGATATATTCCTGGATCGACGCCTTGATCCACCACATCGCATAGGTGGCCAGGCGGAAGCCGCGGTCGGGCTCGAATTTCTTCACGCCCTGCATCAGGCCGATATTGCCTTCGGAAATCAGCTCGCTCACCGGCAGGCCATAGCCGCGATAGCCCATCGCGATCTTCGCCACGAGGCGCAGATGCGAGGTTACCAGCTGGGCAGCGGCCTCGGGATCCTGATGTTCCTGATAGCGCTTGGCCAGCATATATTCCTGCTCGGGCTTGAGCAGGGGATATTTGCGGATTTCGGTGAGGTAACGGTTCAGGCTGGCCTCTCCGCCAAGGGCGGGGATGGTGGCCGGGACACTACGGGTCTCGCTCATTTTTTCCCTTTCTGCCAATCCGTTATGCGGGCCTCGATGGAGCGCCCGTCATGGGGATCGCATTTCGACTTGCAACCTAAACACGCAATCTATCCAAAAGTTCCGCCATGTCGGCCGGAATCGGACTAAAAAAGTCGCATTCAGATCCAGTCACCGGATGTATAAAGCCCAGCCGTTGGGCATGCAATGCCTGACGCCGGAAATCCGCCGTCTTGAGCAGATCGCGTAACGGCTTTGGTGGCCGGGAATAAAGCGGATCGCCGAGCAGCGCATGGCCGATACTGGCCATGTGCACGCGCACCTGGTGCGTCCGACCGGTCTCCAGTCGGCACTCGATCCGCGTTGCGTCCCTGAGCCGCTCTTCGGTGGTGAAATGCGTGACGGCGTGCTTGCCCTTGCCCTCGCCCACCAGCGCCATTTTCTTGCGGTCATGATCGGATCGGCCGATATTGCCGCGCACCGTGCCGTTGGCCGGATTCGGCCGCCCCTGCACGACCGCGACATAGCGCCGGTTGATCGAATGCTCGGCAAATTGCGCCGCCAGCCCCAGATGCGCGGCATCGGTTTTGGCGACGACGAGCAGCCCCGAGGTATCCTTGTCGATCCGGTGGACGATGCCTGGCCGCGCCACACCGCCAATCCCGGAGAGCTGGCCCCGGCAATGGTGCAGCAGCGCATTGACCAATGTCCCGTCGGCATGCCCCGCTGCCGGGTGCACCACCAGCCCCGCAGGCTTGTCGACCACCAGCAGATGCTCGTCCTCGAACACGATGTCGAGCGCGATGGCCTGCGCCTCGGCGTCGAGCGGCTGGGCCTGCGGCAGCGCGACGGCATAGGCCATACCCGCGGCCAGCTTGACAGAGGGCCGATTGGCGATCCTGCCGTCCAGCGTCACCGCGCCTTCGATGATCAGCGTCTTGATCCGCTCGCGCGACAGATCGGGTTCCGCCTGGGCGAGGCCCGCATCGATGCGCAGACCTGCCGCACTCTCGGGGATCGTGCCGGCCCTGACCTCGCCTGCCGAACTGGTACTGGATTGCCCATCATTCATCGCTATCCTCTGGCCGATGCCGGTCCTGCTTTCAAGCGCGCTCCACCACCAACTGCTGGCCGAGGCCGCAGCGGCATTCCCGCACGAATGCTGCGGACTGCTTTTCGGTTCGCCCGATAGGATCGATGCTGTGCAATCTTGCGCCAATGTCGCGGACGATCCACTGCGCACCTTCGAAATCGATCCCGCAGCGCTGATCGCGGCCGAGCGCTCGGCGCGCAGCGGAGGTGCCCTGCTGATCGGCTATTATCATTCGCATCCCAATGGCCGCGCCGAGCCATCACCGCGCGACGCCCGCGATGCCGCGCGCGACGACCGGCTGTGGCTGATTGTTGCCGACAACAGGATCACCGCCTGGCAGGCCAAAGCGCATGGCGCGCTGCACGGTGTTTTCGATCCCGTCGAAATCCTGCCGCCCGCCTCATGACCGGCTCGGTTGGGCGTCCGCGTTACATGATGGAGCATTAAGGCTTGAACCCATGCGGCATTTTCGCCACATCGACCGCAAGCGGCATTGCCCCGTTATTTGCCCTTTTCTTTCCGATTATCGCCACAAGGCCAGCATCCCACCATGCCCAGCACCGCAGACATGAACGAAACCGAACTCGCCAGCCTGTTGTGCTCGCGACTGTGCCATGACCTGCTCAGCCCAATCGGCGCGATGAACAATGGTCTGGAGCTGCTCGCCGACGAGACCGATCCCGAGATGCGCGCCCGCTGCATCGAGTTGCTGAGCGACAGCGCACGCGCCTCTGCCAACAAGCTCAAGTTCTTCCGCCTCGCCTTTGGCGCAGCGGGGGGCTTTGGCGACAAGGTCGATGTCAGCGAGCCGCGCCAGCTGATCGAGGGCCTGGTCGCCGACAAGCCGCGCGTCGAGATGCAATGGCACGTGCCCAGCGCCATGCTCGCCAAGCCCGCGGTCAAGGTGCTCTTGAACCTCGCGCTGATCGGGCTCGATGGTCTCGTGCGCGGCGGGCAGCTGATCATCGCGGCGGAAGAGCAGGACGGCACGTGCGAAATCGCGGTCAACGCAACCGGCCCCAAGGTGGTGATCGATGAATCGCTGGCGGCAGCTTTGCAGGGCGATATCGGCGGCGCAGTGCTGAGCCCGCGCACAGCGCCCGCGTTCATGATCGAGCGGATTGCCCGGTCGCATGGCGGCACCATCCAGCTGGCCGCTGCGCCGGAATCGCTGGTCATCGGCGCGATGCTGCGCGTCTGAGACTTGAGGCCGGGTCGCACCGCAACCTGATCTTAACCATATTCGGCGCAAACCGTCCGCCAGCGCTTGCGGACGGTGACGATGGACGACCTGATTCAGGAATTTATTGCTGAGACCCGCGAAACGCTGGACGCGCTTGCCAGCGAGCTGGTGCTGTGGGAGCAGAACCCGCGCGACAGCGAGCGGCTCGATGCGATCTTCCGCTTCGTCCACACCGTCAAGGGCAGCTGCGGCTTCCTCAACCTTCCCCGCTTCGAACGGCTGAGTCACGCGGCAGAGGACGTGCTGGCACAGGTGCGCGATGGCCGGCGCGATGCCTCGGCGCAACTGGTCGACGCGGTGCTCGCGGTGATCGACCGGATCGGCGAGCTGATCGTCGTCATGGAAACCGGCGAGGCGCTGCCCGACAGCACCGATGCCGACCTGATCGCGGCGCTCAACCGCGATATCGCTCCGCCCATGCCCGATCCGGACGTCGAGGACGTCGCCTTGCCATCGGACTCAGACCAGGCGCGCAGGCAGGCGGTTGTTCGGTCGATCCGCGTTCCGCTGGAGCTGATCGATCATCTGATGAACGGCGTGTCGGACATGGTACTGGCGCGCAACGAAGTCGCCCGCTGCCTGCGCGACGAGCAGAACGGCACCACGCTGGAAAACGCTTTCGAGCGGCTCTCCGCCTGCATCGCCGACATGCGCGACGCCATCGGCCAGACGCGGATGCAGCGGATCGAGCGCATCTTTTCTCCCCTGCCCCGGCTGGTGCGCGATCTGTGCGCAGACCTGGGCAAACAGGTCGATCTGCGCACCTCGGGCAGCAATGTGGAACTCGATCGCGAGATGATCGAGATGATCCGCGACCCGCTCACCCATATCATCCGCAACGCGATCGACCATGGCATCGAAACGCCCGCCGCGCGGCGGATTGTCGGCAAGCCCGAAACCGGGCGGCTGAGCATTGCCGCGCGCCAGTCGGGCAACCAGATCCTGATCGAGATCAGCGACGATGGGCGCGGGATCGATACCGAAAAGCTCGTTGCCCGCGCGCTGGCCGCGCGCATCCGCAATCCCTCCGAAGTCACGGGCCTCAGCGAACGCGCCCGGCTCGAGCTGATCTTCGCGCCCGGACTTTCCACTGCCGACCATGTCAGCGCCATTTCCGGGCGCGGCGTAGGCATGGACGTCGTCCGATCCAATATCGAGCGGATCGGCGGCTCGATCGATCTCGAGAACCATCCGGGACGGGGTCTGCGCGTGATCCTGCGCGTCCCGCTGACGCTCACGATCATTCCGTGTCTGACGGTGCGGGCCGGCGGGCAGGAATTCGCGATGCCGCGATCGGCGATCCGCGAGATCCTGTTCGACAGCAACAGCCAGGTGCGCATCCAGCAGGTCGGTGGCTGCGACCTTGCCTATCTTCGCGGCGAATGCCTGCCCTATGTCGCGCTGGAAACGCTGCTGGGACTGGACGTCGATCGGGAGCCGCAGGCGCGGCACCGCACGATCATTTCGGTCAACGCCGCATCGGACCTGCGCTATGCGCTGTCGGTCGAGGCGGTGATCGATCACGAGGAACTCGTGGTCCGTCCCGGCGCGCCCGTGATCATGGCCGACGGCCTCTACGCGGGCACCACCCTGCCCGACAACGGGCGGCCGATGCTGCTGCTCGACCCGCTGGGTCTCGCGCATCGCGCCCGCCTGAACGAAATGCCGAAGCCCGCACAGGCACTCGACGAAGAGGAAGGCGCATCGCCGAAGATCGACGGCGGTTCGGCCTTGCTGTTCAAGGAATTGAGCGGCGAGTTGCGGCTGATCGCGCTGGCCGCGGTCGAGCGGGTCGAGGATGTCGACAGCACCCGGCTCGCCATGGCGGCAGGCCAGATGCGGCTGAGCATCGACGGCGAAAGCCGCCCCGTAATCGGCCTTTCGGCGCGTCCCGAGGCCCCCTTCACAAAATTGCTGCACCTTACCGATGGCCGCGTGCATGCGCTTTACGCTGTCGATGATGTCATCGATATCGTGCGGCTGCCTTCGCATGTCGAACCCGCGCCGCAGCCCGGACTGATCGGCGGAGTCGCGCTGATCGGCGATCTGCAGCTCGAGCTGCTCGACGTGCACTGGATCTTCAGCATGCTGCCGGGCGCAGCCCCCGCCACCGACCGGCCCGTCTGCCGCCTGATCGGCGAAGACGATGCCTGGACACGCAGCATCCTGGCTCCCCTGGTAGCAGCAGCCGGCTATAACCCGGTCTTGACGCGGCCCGACGATGCGATCGATGGCAATGCCGCGATCAGCATCATCGTCGGCGACCTGCCCGTCGCCCCGTCCGCCGTTGGCGGTCAAGTCATCCGCCTGAGCGATACCCTGGCCTCCGCCAGCGCCGACGCGGACACCATCTACCGCTATGACCGCGCCGGCCTGCTCGGCCGCCTGATCGCGGGCCAGCAGAGGCAAAGTGCATGAAGGACCTCTTTCTCATCGCCATCATCGCGGGCGAAACGGTCGCATTCCCGTCCGAGCGGATCGACAGCGTCGTCAAGGTGCGCGAGTCGGTCCCTGTGCCGTCGGCCGCGCCGTTCATCTCGGGCCTGTTCGCGCTGCGCAGCCGGGTGCTGACGCTGATCGACTGCCAGTATTTCGTCACCGGCGAACCTGCCGAACTGATCCCCGGTCAACCCGCCATCGTGGTCAATATCGGCGGGTGCAGCTATGGCCTGCTGGTCGATGACGTGCTCGACGTCGTGCCGATCCGCACGGCGCCGCTGCCGCTGCCCAGCCAGCTGCCCGCAGGCTGGAGCGAAATCGGGCGGTCGCTGCTCGAGCACGATAGCGAAACCCTGTTGCTGATCGATCCCGATTACATGGTCAATCCCGCGATGCGCCGCGCCGCCTGACCCGAAGCGGTGCGTCCAAAATTCAAAAGCCTTTTCGCGCCGTTAAGCTGCTGCTTACCAATGGGCCATACATTCATCCGCAGCGCATGTGCCGCAGGGAGGCCGCTTTGATGAAAACGTGTCTGGTCGTCGATGACAGCAAGGTGATCCGCAAGGTTGCGCGGCACATTCTGGAAACGCTGGATTTTGCCGTGTCCGAAGCCGCTGATGGTAGCGAGGCGCTCGACCATTGCGGCAGATCGATGCCCGATGTCGTCCTGCTCGACTGGAACATGCCGGTCATGGGCGGCATGGAATTTCTCTGTGCGCTGCGCAAGGAAGAGGGCGGACAGCATCCCAAGGTCGTGTTCTGCACCACCGAGAACGGCCGGGGCCATATCCAGGCGGCCATCGAGGCGGGCGCCGACGAATATGTGATGAAGCCGTTCGATCGAGAGACGCTCCACAGCAAGCTGCAGATCGTCGGCTGCGCCTGAGCCGCAGCGGAAGGAAGGCGGCCATGCCGGGGGCGGGACAGCGGGCAACAGCTCGAACGGGATTTCTCCGGGCGGTGCCGCATGGTGCGCAAAGCCGCGTGCTGATCGTCGACGACAGCCTGGTCACCCGGTCGATCATCCAACGCATCGTCGAATCGCTGTCGGGCTTCGAAGTGGCAGCAAGCGTGCCATCGGCCGAGGCAGCGCTCGACTTTCTGGCGCAGCATAGCATCGACATCATCATCCTCGATATCGAGATGCCGGACCGTGACGGGCTCGACGCCCTGCCCGATCTGCTGCAGCGCAGCCAGCAGGCCTGCATCCTGGTGCTGTCGTCGCATTGCGGCGATGGCGCCCCTGCCAGCATTCGTGCGCTTGCCCTCGGCGCCAGCGATACATTGGCCAAGCCCGACCGCCAGTTCTACTCGCGCGAATTCGTCGGCGCGCTGCACCAGCGCCTGCAACTGCTCGCCGATGGACGCCGCTCCCGGCATGATCCGGTACCAATCGTGCTCGCCCGACCCGCGCTCACGCTGTGTCCGCTGCAGTGTATCGCGATCGGTTCGTCCACCGGCGGCATTCCGGCCATCCACCAGCTGCTCACCGCGCTCGACCCGCGCGTCGATGCGCCGATCCTGATCACCCAGCACCTGCCGACCGACTTCATGCCGCATTTCGTGCGGCATATCGACGAACTGAAACTGCGCCCGGTCAGCATGGCGGTTCAGGGCGCTAGGCTGCAGCGCGGACATATCTATTGCGCGCCCGGCGATGCGCATCTGGGCCTGGAAAGAGCCGACGGTCATGTGCGCATCGATCTGCTGCCCGACTGGCCGGCCAGCGCCTACAAACCATCGGTCGATCCCATGATGCAGGCGGTGGCGCGCTGTTTCGGCGCGAGCGGCGCCGGGGTGATGCTGAGCGGTATGGGATCGGACGGACTGGCCGGCGCACGTGCGCTCGCCGAACAGGGGGCTCCCGTTTACGTGCAGGATATCGAAACGAGTACCGTCTGGGGCATGCCCGGCAGCGTCGCGCGCGCAGGCCTGGCCAGCGTGATCCTGCCGCCCGCCGGGATAGCCGGGTTCATTGCCGATTGCTGGCTGGAGAGCGCACCATGATTCATGCCCAGCCCGCAGCCGATGCAACGCGGATTCTTGCCGGACTTCTGGAGACGCGGACCGGCCAGCAGATCGCGCCCAGCCGCTACTGGCGGATCCAGACCGCGCTCGCGCCGCTGCTCAAGCAGCATGCCATCCCCGATCTGGACGCGCTCGTCGCGGTGCTCTCCGATCCCGAGAACGAGCGGCTGCTGCAGGAATCGCTCGAGCTGATGCTCAACAACGAGAGTTTCTTCTTCCGCGACATCGCGCTGTTCGCGACATTGCGCAGCGAAGCCCTGCCCCAGCTGCGCGAGCGTCGGGCCACGCGCAAGTCGCTGCGCATCTGGTGCGCTGGCTGTTCGACGGGACAGGAAGCCTATTCGGTCGCGATGCTGATCGATACCGACCGCGAGCTCTGGGATGGCTGGAACATCGAGATCGTCGGCACCGACATTTCCGCCTCGGTGATCGCCAAGGCAAGATCGGGCCGCTACAGCCAGTTCGAAATCCAGCGCGGCCTGTCGGTCGATTACATGCCGCGCTATTTCACCCAGGACGGCGAGGATTGGGTGATCGATCCGCGGCTGCAACAGATGGTGCGCTTTCAGGAGGACAACATCCTCAAGCCCCGCACCGAAAAGGGCCGGTTCGACATCATCCTGTGCCGCAATGTGCTGATGTACTTTGCCCCCGAAACGCGATCGATCGCCTATGCCAAGCTCGAGCAGACGCTCGAGGACGACGGCCTGCTGATGCTGGGCGCGGCAGAAACGGTGATGGACCAGACCGCGCTGTTTTCCAGCGCGCGCGAGATGCGCGGGCTGCATTGCAAGGCGGTGCCGGGCCGCACCGGCCTGTCGGCGCTGCCCCCGCCGCTCGCCTGATCGTTCGCAAGCGCAGCAAAATGCTGTTCTAGCCGGGCATTTGCCCTATGCCTGCGCGCATGCAGCCCGATTCGCACCTCCAGGACCTGCCCGAACGCGGCTTTGGCCGACTCGACTGGGCCGTGGCGGTGATGATGATGATGCTCTGGGGCTTCAACATCATCGCGATGAAATCGGCGGTGGACAGCGCAGGCGCGCTGCCCGGCGCGTTCCTGCGCCAGGCGATCGTCGCCCTGGTCTGCCTGCCGTTCCTGCGCATCGTGCCGGGGCGGATGAAGCTGATCGCGACGCTCGGCGTGCTCAGCGGCGGGCTGTTCTATGTCGCGGTCGGCCTGTCGCTCAAGGTCAGCAACAATGTCAGCGCGCTGGCCATCGCGGGCCAGCTCGGCGTCCCCTTCTCGCTGATCCTCGCGGTCATCTTCCTCAAGGAGAAGATCGGCATTCCGCGCCTGATCGGCATCGTGCTGGCGCTGTTCGGGGTGATGCTGCTGGTCTTCGATCCGGCGGCGGGCAAGGAGCTGCCCGCGATCGCCATCTCCGCGGTCGGCAGCCTGATCTGGGCCACCGCAACGCTGATCCAGCGCAATCTGGGCGGCATCGGCGTGCTCAACATCAGCGGGTGGCTCGGGCTGATCGGATCGCTCGTCATCCTGCCCTTTGCGCTGCTGCTCGAGCCCGATGGCATGGCCAAACTGCCGCACCTCACCGCAGAAACCTATGCCTGGACCGCCTATGCCGCGATCGGATCGAGCATCGGCGGCCATGGCGCGATGGTCTGGCTGCTGCAGCGGCACAGCGTATCGACCGTCAGTCCGCTCACCATCCCCACCCCGGTCATTTCGGTCGCCTTTGCCACCTGGTGGTTCGGAACGCCGCTGACCTGGCTGATGATCGCGGGTGGATTGATCGCGCTGCTGGGCGTCTCTATCGTGGCGGTTCGCAACGCCCAGAAGGCACGCGAGCTCGCCAAGGCGCGGCTGATGAAGGAAGGGACCAGATCTTGATCGACACCCCGTCGCCGAATTTCGACGAGCGCAAGCTGCCGATCAATATGCTGGTGCTGCATTATACCGGGATGCAGGACGCGCCCTCGGCGATCGAATGGCTCGCCAACCCTGCTTCCAAGGTCTCCGCCCATTATGTCGTGACCGAGGACGGCCAGATCATCCGCATGGTCGACGAGGCCGACCGCGCCTGGCACGCGGGCCGTTCGCACTGGCGGGGCATCACCGATGTGAACAGCGCCAGCATCGGCATAGAGATCGTCAATCCCGGCCATGAATTCGGCTATCGTCCGTTCCCCGAGGAACAGATGTCGGCGCTGATCCCGCTCGTTGCGGACATTGTCGACCGCTACAACATCCCGCGTGCCAATGTCGTCGGGCACAGCGACATCGCGCCTGCGCGCAAGCAGGACCCGGGCGAGCTGTTCGACTGGCAAAGGCTGGCGCGCGTCCGCCTCGCTCTGCCGATCCCCGACGGGCGGCTGGTCGATCCCTATTGGAGCGACGGCGCGTTCATGCTCGCGCTCGAACGCTTCGGCTATGATATTAGCGACGGGAGGGCTGCGACCACCGCGTTCCAGCGGCGCTGGCGGCCCGGCACCATCACCGGCGAGATCGACGGCGAATGCCGCGCGATCCTGTTCGCGCTGCTGCTCGATCGGGACGCGGGGCGCACGCGCTGATTGCGTTCCCGCGCGATCCCGGCTAGGCCGCGCGCAGCCAGAGGGTCGGGCAGCCGCGGCCCCGTTGCAAAACGGGGGCGAGGAAAGTCCGGGCTCCACGAAACAGGGATGCCGGGTAACGCCCGGCGGGGGCGACCCCAGGGACAGTGCAACAGAAAGCAGGTTGCCTTGGGCTTCGGCCCGGTAACAGTGAAAGGGTGCGGTAAGAGCGCACCGCGCGACCGGCAACGGATCGCGGCACGGTAAACCCCATCCGGAGCAAGACCGAATAGGGGCGGATTTGGCGATACGGTTTCTGCTTGCAGAGGCGCGTCCCAGGGGAGTTTCGGCCCCTTGCCGCCCGGGTTGGTTGCTTGAGCGGTGCAGCAATGCCCCGCCTAGAGGAATGGCTGCCCATGACCGGCAACGGTCAGGACAGAACCCGGCTTACAGACCCTCTGGCGATTTTGGGAATGATGAAAAACGGCCTGGGGCCGATCGTGCTCAGAGCGAGGCAAGCACCAGCTTGGACGGCACCGAATAATCGATGGCGGCGGGCGACTGTTCCAGTTCGTTGAGATCGCACTGCGCAAAATCCTGCGCCGCATCGCCGCCGGCATAAGCCGTCGAGCCCAGCACGAACGTCGCCATCATCGCGATGGAGAGCATGGCTGCGAACATCAACTGGCGGCTCATTGGTGGCACTTCCCTGAAACGTCTTTAATCGCAATCTATGCTGCGGATGCGAGATAGATAGCAGGCCAGTGGTTTCAAGACCCTTAGCGTTCGACGAACGACATGGGAGAGCGATGAAGGGGGCGTGGTCGTTGCGCAATTGCCGCGCCGGCTGTAGTTTCCCCCCCAGATCAGGGGGATCGCCATGGGGACGCCAAAGTCGCTGGCTCATCATCTGCTCGCCGGGGCGGCTCTAACGCTGGCCGCCATGGCGCCCATGGTCGCCTCTGCACAGGCGCCCTTGAGCAAACCCGGCGCCGGGCGCAAGGAATGCGGGGCGGCGGCGCAGACGCAGCGGGTGGCGCTGCTGATCGGCAATGGCGGCTATGACGGGGCCGACTGGGACGGGCTGGACAATGCGGCCAATGATGTCGAGCGGCTGTGCGATGTCTTTGCCCAGGCCGGGTTCCGGGTGATCCGGCTGGTCGATGTCAACGCTGCCGCCGCGCGCAGGGCCGTCGACGAGTTTGCATCGCTCTCCGCTGCGGCCGATACCGCGCTGATCTATTATGCCGGCCATGGCTTCGAATTCGGCGGAGAGAACTATCTCGTCCCCGTCGATGCGCCGCGATTTGCCAGCAAGAATGGCCTTGCCGAGCATTTCCTGCCGCTCGATGCGCTGATGGGCGCGGCCAGGGCCCAGCGGTTCAACCTGTTCTTTCTCGATGCCTGCCGATCTTTCGACGCGGTGGTCGAGCTCACTGATCTCGACCCCGGCGGGCGCGATGGAACGGTGAGCACCATCGGTCTGCCGCGCGGCGGCAAGGGCGTGGTGTTCTATTCAACCGTCAAGGGCAGTCCGGCGCTCGACGATGCCCCGCCCGAGGCCGATGCGATCAGCCCGTTTGCCGCCGCGATCGCCAAGTACAGCGCCACGCCGGGGCTGGAACTCGACCAGTATCTCAAGATCGTCGCGCGCGATGTCGAGGAGCGCACACGACCGGTGATCGATCCGGCGCAATATCCGGTGCGCTACGGGCAGTTTCGCGAAGATTTCTTCCTGATGCCGCTGCCCGGCAGTTCGACGCAGAATGCTGCAAAGCCGCCCGCAGGCGCAGCGATCGGCGGGATTGCAGGGGCGCCTGCCCCCACCGCCCGTGTCCGCACGGGGGCGATTCGCAGCAGCCCCGGCGCGCTGCTGATGATGATGCCGCAGATGATGACCCTGCTTGCCGACTTGACGCTGGAACGCCTGGGAACCGAGGACGAACCCTATCTCGTCGCCGATCTGCTGACCCGGTCGAACGTGCCCTCGCTGTTAGCCGCAGCGGAAACGAACGACGATCCGGTGGCGCAATATCTGCTGGGCTATATGTACGAATTCGGGGTGGGCCTGCCGAAGGATCTGGTCGCAGCACGCACCTGGCTCGAGAAATCGGCCGCGAAGGGACATCCCGCAGGGCAGTTGGAACTGGGCTATTTCCTGCGCGCACATGCGCCGCAGGAAGCCGCGCGCGCCCGCGAACTCTACGAGCTTTCAGCAGCGCAGGATTATGCCAAGGCCAAGTCGCATCTCGGCGATCTGCTGATCGTCGAGGCACGCAGCGAGCGCGATCCGGCGAAGATCAAGGCACTAACGGATCGGGCACGCACTCTGTTCGAACAGGCAGCCGCCAAGGGCCATCCCTTCGCTATGTTCGCTCTGGGAGCACATATCGGCGATACGAAGACCGCCACGACGATGCTCAATGCGCTCGCCGACAAGGGCAATCGCGAGGGCGACCATTGGTTGTGCGAACTGGCTTATTTCCGCAATGCGCTGAACAGCGCCGAGGCCGAGCGCCACTGCACGCGCGGGGCTAGCGGCGGTTTTGCAGGGTCGCAGTTCCTTCAAGCGCGGCGCCATGCGGACGGGTTGGGCGTACCGCGCTCGCCCAAGGAGGCCGACTACTGGGCCAGGCTGGCGCTTTCGCACAAGGAACTCGATCCGGGTCGGCGCGCCGTGCTTGCCAGCATCGTGCTGCCCGATCGCGCTACCCCCTAGCCCTTCCCCGCTCGCATCGCTAAATGCGCGTGATGGCAGGCAGACGATCCACCGACTGGGGTTTCCCGCGCTGGCGCGGTTATGGCGCTTCGCGTGAAGCGCAGCAGGTGCGGATGTGCGATCGGCATGGCTGCGATCAGCCGGGCAACTGTCCTGCCCCCAAATCCCCCAACAGCCGCGACCGCTGGTATTTCTGTGAACGCCATGCTGCCGAATACAACCAGGGCTGGGACTATTTTGCAGGCCTTGACAAGGAAGAGGCCGCGGCGCGCGCAGCGGAGGAACAGCGCGATGCCTCGGGCTATCGTGAGTCCGCCTTTCACGGCTGGACTGGCTCGGGCGACGGATCGCGCAGCCGCGACGAGATGCGCGCGCTCGATGTGCTCGAATGCGATATGCATGCCGAGTTCGAGGAGGTGAAAAAGGCCTATCGCCGCCTCGCCAAGGCCAATCATCCGGATACCAATCAGGGCGACAAGGAAGCCGCCGCCCGCTTTCAGGCGATCCAGGCGGCCTATGCGGTGCTGCGCAGCGCGGAAGAGCGAAAGACCTGGAAGGGCGTGTAATCGGCCCGCTGCGCCCCTATCTCCCCCTCATGAAAAGCGAAATCAACGCCAACTGGTCGCATGCGCTGCTGGTGTGCAAGAAGTGCCAAAAGCGTGCCAAGGCGAGCTTCGGCCCCGAGGGCGACCGCTCGCTCGCCAAGGCACTCAAGCGCCGCCTGCCCGCAGGCAAGGGCCGCAAGGCGCGGCTCGGCGTGATCGAGGTGCCGTGCCTCGACATCTGCCCGAAAACGGGCGTGGTGCTGATCGACACCCGCCAGCCTGATCGCTGGCAGATCGTGCGCGAGGATGCCGATATCGACCGGCTCGCCGAAGACCTCAGCGCATAGCAAAAGGCCCCTCCCGTTGCCGGGAGAGGCCCTTCATCGCCAGGGTAGTGGCGAAATCAGCGGCAGCGCACGTTGCCGCGGTCGATCTCGCGACCGATGGCTGCGCCGCCCAGACCGCCGATGATAGCACCTAGCGTCTTGTCGCCGCGACCGGCAACGGCGTTACCGGCCAAGGCGCCGACACCAGCGCCGACCAGCAGACCGGTGGTGCCGTTATCGCGGCGGCAGTAATAGCGGCCGTCATTGCCGCGCCAGTAGCGGTTGTTGCGCGCCTCGCGGCGACCGTCACGACGGCCCTCGCGATAGGCGCGGCGCTCGTCGCGACGCTCGAATTCAGCGGCATCCTGCGAATAGAAATTGGTCGAGACCGGCAGGGCGACCGGGGCAGCAGGCGCGGGGTTCAGAAACGCAGCGGCGCTGGCAAGGGCAAGGTTCAACATGGTTCGTCTCCACAATGTGCTCCGGACGTTTGGCCCGGCTCGAACCTAACAACATTCATCCTCAAAGGCAGTTTCATGAACGGGAAACAACAAGCGCGATTCCGTCCTTTTCGCCGACGAAGCGACCCAGTTCAGCGATGAACCGTTAAACAGCTTGCAACGAAGTGCTGTCTTATCCATATAAGACACATGCTGAACATCCTCTCCATCATCATCGGCCTTGTGGCACTGCTGCTGGCCATTCCCGCCTTTCTGCCGCTGCTGGGTGCGCTCAACTGGCTGATCGTTCCGATCGCGCTGGTCGGCGTGCTGCTGGGCTTCCTGTCGAGCAGCAACACCGGGCGCAACCTGTGCCTGATCGTGCTGGTGGTCTGCATTATCCGGCTATCGCTGGGCGGCGGCATCCTCTAACGCGCCGCCATGAGCGGTGAAGCCAAGCGACTGAACGGCCTGCCCGAAGCGGTGGGCGCCTATACCATCTGGGGCTTCATGCCGCTGTTCTTCAAACAGCTGCAGGGCATTTCCCCGGTGGAGATCGTCGCGCACCGCGTTATGTGGTCGGTGCTGCTGGTGCTGGCCATCCTCTGGGCGCGCAGGTCGTTGCACGAGTTCCTGACCGCCATCCGCGACCCGCGCACCCGCCGCTTCATGATCGCCAGCACCTCGCTGATTGCGGCCAACTGGCTGATCTATATCTGGGCCATCACCAACCAGCATATCCTGGCGGGGAGCCTGGGCTATTACATCAACCCGCTGATCAACGTCGCGCTGGGCGTGCTGTTCTTCAGCGAACGGATGAACCGTACGCAGCTGATCGCAATCACTCTGGCGGCCGCAGGCGTGCTGGTGCTGGCGAGCGAATCGCTCGCCTCTATCTGGATCAGCCTGTCGCTCGCGGGGTCTTTCGGCCTGTATGGCATGGTGCGCAAGATGGCGCCGGTCGGCTCGCTGCCGGGCCTCGCCTGCGAGACGGTGCTGCTGCTGCCCTTTGCGATCGGTTATGCGCTCTGGGCCCATCTCTACGATCCGACGCCGGGCTTCGGCTATTCGCCCTATACCAACGCGTTCCTGATCACGGGCGGCGCGATCACCACCATCCCGCTGCTCCTGTTCGCGAGTGCCGCGCGCAAGATGCCCTTGTCGACGCTCGGCTTCGTCCAGTTCATCGGTCCGACGATCCAGTTCATGCTCGGCGTTTTCGTCTATGACGAACCGTTCACCCGTGCGCACGCGATCTGCTTCGCGCTGATCTGGAGCGCGGTGGCGGTATTCTGTCTGGATGGGGTGCGCCGCTCGCGAGCGGCGCGGGTGGCTCAGCCAGCGGCCTGACCGTCATTGCAGCGAACGCGGGAATGCCGCTCAAATTTCGGAGCCGGTAAGGACGCGGGACCCCCGCTTTCACGGGGGTGGCGTGGAAAGAGGTCAGCGGAGCAAGGCTTAGCCCGCCGAAACCAGGCCCTTTTCCTGCATCAGCGTCTGCAGTTCGCCGGCTTCGAACATTTCCATCATGATGTCCGACCCGCCGATGAACTCGCCCTTCACATAGAGCTGGGGAATGGTCGGCCAGTCGGAGAATTCCTTGATGCCCTGGCGGACTTCCATGTCCTGCAGCACGTCGACGCTCTCGTAATCCACCCCCAGATGGTCAAGAATGGCAACGGCGCGGCTGGAAAAGCCGCATTGCGGGAAGAGCGGCGTGCCCTTCATGAACAGAAGGACGTCGTTCGCTTTAACGATCTCGGCAATACGGGCCTGTGCGGTGTCGGTCATCGGGATGCTTCCTTGAATATGCAGATGACGATTAGCTGGGAAGCGCGGTGGTCAGTTGCAAGGCGTGGAGCTCCCCGCCCATGCGCCCGCCGAGCGCCGCATAGACCGCGCGCGTACGGGCCAGCCGCGTCATCGGACGGAAGCTCTCCGCCACGACATGCGCGGCATAATGGTCGCCATCCCCCGCAAGATCGGTGATCGTGACCTCGGCATCGGGGATGCCCGCCTTGATCAGCGCCTCGATATCGGCAGCGGCCATCGGCATGGCTCAGTTCGCCTCTTCGATGAACTGGCGGCGCGCTTCGGCCATCTTGGCTTCCAGCGCGGTGCGCACGCCCAGCTCGTCGATATCGACGCCAGCCGACACGAGATCGCCGAGCAGCTTGCGGATCACGTCCTCGTCGCCCGCTTCTTCGAAATCGGCCTGAACGACCGACTTGGCATAGGCTTCGGTCTCTTCCGGGGTAAGGCCCATCTGCTGCGCGGCCCAATGCCCGACCAGGCGGTTGCGGCGGGCCGTGATGCGGAACTGGAGGTCCTCGTCGGCGGCAAATTTGGCTTCGAATGCGCGTTCGCGATCATTGAAACTGGTCATGTCGATCCCTTGTTGATCATGCAGGTCTGACGCTAGCGCATAGGCCGAGCCAGGCGCAGCGGCAAGCGCCAAACCGCATGATTCCGCTGGTTACATCGTCACGACAAGCTTGCCGATTGCCTCGCGATTTTCAAGCTTCGCGATCGCTTTCGGTGCATCGGCAAAGCTGAAGCTTTCCGAAATGCGCGGCGAAATCTTGCCCGCTGCCCACAGATCGAACAGCTCGGCGATATTGGCGGCGTTGCGCTTGGGCTCGCGCGCGGCGAACGCACCCCAGAACACGCCGCAGACATCGCAGCTCTTGAGCAGCGTGAGGTTGAGCGGCAGCTTGGCGATCCCGGCGGGGAAGCCGACGACAAGGAAGCGCCCTTCCCAGGCCATGGCACGCACTGCCGGTTCCGAATAGTCGCCGCCGACCGCGTCATAGACGATGTCTGCGCCGTTCGGCCCCACGGCCTGCTTGAACGCGTCGGCCAGCGCCTTGGACTGCGCCTTGTCGAACGGCTGGCGTTCGTAGACCACGGTCTCGTCCGCCCCCGCTTCGCGCGCGGCCTTGGCCTTGTCCTCGCTCGACACCGCCGCGACGACGCGCGCGCCATAGGCCTTGCCCAGTTCGACCGCTGCCAGGCCGACTCCGCCGGCGGCGCCCAGCACCAGCAGCGTATCGCCCGGCTTGATATGTCCGCGATCCTTGAGCGCGTGGATCGAGGTACCATAGGTCATCAGCAGCGATGCGCCCTGTTCGAAGCTGAACTGGTCGGGCAGCTTGTACGCTCCCGCAGCGGGTACGGCCTTCTTCTCGACCAGACCGCCAAAGCCGGTGCCGGCGATCACGCGGTCACCGACCGCCCAGCCGGTGACGCCCTCGCCCACCGCTTCGACGATCCCTGCAATCTCGCTCCCAGGCGCGAACGGGCGCTGGGGCTTGAGCTGATACATGTCCTTGATGATCAGTGCGTCGGGGAAGTTGATCGAACAGGCCTTGACCGCGACCAGCAGCTCACCAGGGCCGGCCACCGGCGCATCGACCTCGGTCATTTCCAGCGTTTCGGGGCCACCTGCGGCGTTCGACAAAAGGGCTTTCATTTTCGGGCTCTCTCCAGTTGTTTGTGATTTTTCCCCGTCACCCCCGCGCAGGCGGGGTCCCGCTTTCCTCAATGCTTGGCGCAGAAGCGGGATTCCCGCCTACGCGGGAATGACGAATTCATGCAGCTGCAGGCACCAGCCAGGGCTTCTCGCTTGCAATCTTCGCCTCATAGGTGCTGATCGCGTCGGTCTTGGCCAGCGTCAGTCCGATCTCGTCGAGCCCCTGCATCAGGCAGGTCTTGCGGAACGGATCGATCTCGAAGGTGAAGCGGTCCTGGAACGGTGTCGTCACCGTCTGGCTTTCCAGATCGATATGGATCGGATCGGTCGCTGCGACCTCCATCAGCCGGTCGACCGCTTCCTGCGGCAGGACGACGGTGAGGATGCCGTTCTTGAAGGCGTTGCTCGAGAAAATGTCAGAAAAGCTGGGCGCGATCACTGCGGTGATGCCGAGATCGGTCAGCGCCCACGCGGCATGCTCGCGGCTCGACCCGCAACCGAAATTGTCGCCCGCGATCAGGATCGGCGCGCCTGCAAATTCGGGATCGTCGAACACATTGCCGGGCTCGGCGCGTACCGTCTCGAACGCTCCCTTGCCAAGGCCTTCGCGGCTGATCGTCTTCAGCCACTGGGCGGGGATGATGATATCGGTATCGACATTCTTGCGCCCAAAGGGGATGGCGCGTCCTTCCACACGATCAATCGGTTGCATGGGGTCCCTCGGTCGCTTCGGCACCGGGCTCTTCGGGCTTGGGAGCCGCCCCGGTCTTGGGCTTGGTGAACTGCTTGCCGACATAGAGCAATGCCGCTGCCAGCGCCGCCGATCCCACCGCCGCGCCAGCCATGGCGCCGCTGGACCAGCCGTTCTTCTTGTCCTTTGTCACGTAATCCTACTCCGCTGCCTGGGGAAATGCCGGCAATTTCTTGATGTCTGCCGGTTCGTGCTGAATGATCACTGTTGCCCCCAGATTGTCGGCCAGTTTCTTGAACCGGTCAAGCGAAGCGAGCGTTTCGGCACGATCGTAATTGAAGGTGGGCACGCCGTTGCTCTTATAATTTTCCGTAAAATGCGCGAGATCGCCGGTGAGCAGCACCGGCTTTTTCTTCAGGCGCACCAGCAGGCCGTTATGCCCCGGCGTGTGCCCAGGCAGCCGCAGCATGGTGACCGATCCGTCGCCGAACACGTCCTTGTCGTTCGCCACCGCCTCGACCTTGCTGCCGCCCTTGATCCAGGCCTCGAACGGCTTGGGATCGGCGCCATAGGTCGCGGGATCGGTCGTCACCACCTGCCAGTCGTTCTTGCCGACGAGCAGCGTCGCGCCGGGAAAATCGGCGAGCTGGCCGATATGATCGAAATGATAATGGCTGACCGCGACATATTTGATCGAGGCGGGATCGACATTCAACGTCGCCAGCTGTTCCTTGATCGTCAGGGTCACGGTCGCGTCCATCGCGGCCTCGTTGTCGAGCGGCTTGCCCTTCATCGCGGCGGGCAGCCCCGTGTCCCACAGCATGTAATCGCTGCCATGCTGGATCAGATAGCAGCTGCTCGCGAGCTGCTTCGATTTGCCGGTATAGGCTTTGGTGTCGGAAAAGGCGTTGAGATCATTGGCCGCGACCGTCCCGCAATCGAGCCGCCACAGCTTGACCTCGGCCTGCTGGGCGGAGGCGGGGGTGACGGCGAAGGACGCACCCGCCAGCGCAAGAAGGAAGCGCAGTTTCATGCAGAATCTCCGATTATCGTGACATTGCAGGCCCTGGCCGCTGTTGCCAGTTGCTGATCGAATGTTGCCAATGGCAGGCCCTGGCTGATCGCACAATGGAGATAGGCAGCATCATAGACGGTGAGATCATGCTCGCGGGCCAAGGGCAGCAGCACGGCAAACTGGTCGAACGGGGCAAGGCCCGACAGTTCATAATCGAGCAGCCCCAGCAGGCTCAAAAAAGCGGGCGCATCGCCCGGCGCGCAGCGCTCTCTCCGCTCGCCCTGGCGGATGCCATTGGCCATTTCTGCAAACCAGTGCGGCGGCACGACGACCCGATGATCGTCGGTCATCGCATGAATCGCCATGGAAGCAGGCGTTTCCTCGTCCCGGAACAACCAGGACAGTGCTACCGACGCATCCAGAACGAAGCGCTCCACGCCTAGCGCCGCCCCTCATTGATCAGGTCCTTCGCCGTGATGTCATTCCCCAGCGTCGGGCCATGTTCCCTGCGCCAGGCGATGAACGACTCGCGCGCGCGCCGCCGTGCCTCGGTCTTCTGGCTTTCGCTCTCGTCGGGATGGCCGAGCCTCGCCACCGGCTTTCCATGGCGGGTGATGATGATGCTCTCGCCCGCCGCCACCCGATCGAGCAGGCTGGAAAACTGGGCCTTGGCCTCTGCCGCCGAATAGGTGGTGGGGCGCATGTCCATGGCTGGACTCCTGAACTTTTGACCAAATTACTATAGGATTCTGGTCAAATCAACTCGCGTACATCGGCCAGCCGTCCGGTCACCGCCGCTGCCGCCGCCATCGCGGGGCTCACCAGATGCGTGCGCGCACCAGGGCCCTGGCGGCCGACGAAGTTGCGGTTGGACGTCGAGGCGCAGCGTTCGCCGCTCGGCACCTTGTCCGGGTTCATGCCGAGGCACGCCGAACAGCCCGGCTCGCGCCATTCGAATCCCGCTTCGATGAAGATGCGGTCGAGACCCTCTTCCTCGGCCTGGCGCTTGACCAGGCCCGAGCCGGGCACGACCAGCGCCGACTTGATGCCGGGCGCGTTGCGGCGGCCCTTCAGCACTTCGGCTGCGGCGCGCAGATCCTCGATGCGGCTGTTGGTGCAGCTGCCGATGAAGATATGCTCGACCGGCACCTCGCTGAGCGGCATGCCCGCGGTGAGCCCCATATAGTCGAGCGATTTCTGCGCGGCGGCGCGCTTCGAGGCATCCTCGAAGCTGTCGGGATCGGGGATGACGCCGGTGATCGGCACGACATCCTCGGGGCTGGTCCCCCAGGTGACCGACGGCGCGACATCGGCAGCGTTGATCACGACCGATTTGTCGAACACCGCGCCGTCATCGGTCTTGAGCGTGCGCCAATAGGCGACCGCTGCGTCCCAATCAGCCCCCTTGGGAGCCATCGGACGGCCCTTGAGATAGGCGAAGGTGGTATCGTCGGGCGCGATCAGCCCGGCGCGCGCCCCGGCCTCGATCGACATGTTCGCGATGGTGAGACGCCCCTCGATCGACATCTGCTCGAACACGCGGCCGCGATATTCGACGACATGGCCGGTGCCGCCCGCCGCGCCGATTTGGCCGATGATGTGCAATATCAGATCCTTGGGGCTGACACCTGCGGGCAGATCGCCCTCGACGCGGATTTCCATCGATTTCGACCGCTTGAGCTGCAGCGTCTGCGTCGCCAGCACATGCTCGACCTCCGAAGTGCCGATACCGAAGGCGAGCGCGCCCAGCGCGCCGTGCGCGGCGGTATGGCTGTCGCCGCACACCATGGTGCAGCCGGGCAGCGTAAAGCCCTGTTCGGGGCCGATGACATGGACGATGCCCTGACGGATATCGGTGGCGCTGATATAGGGCACGCCGAAGGCCGGCGCATTGCGCTCAAGCGCCTCGAGCTGCGCGCGGCTTTCAGGATCGGCGATCGGAATGCGGTTGCCCGCAGCGTCGACGCGCGCGGTGGTGGGCACATTATGATCGGGCACGGCGAGCGTCAGATCGGGCCTGCGCACCTTGCGCCCGGCCATGCGCAGCCCTTCGAACGCCTGCGGGCTGGTCACTTCATGGACGAGATGGCGGTCGATGAAGATGATCGCGGTGCCATCGTCGCGCTGGTCGACGACATGCGCGTCCCAGATCTTCTCGTACAGCGTCCTTGCCTGAGCCATCGTGCAGATTACCCCTTCAAACCGGTCTTCGCTGGTCGCTTGGCAGAAGCGAAAGCCCAAATCCAGCGCGGATTTGGTTGCCATTGCAACCGGGACAATATGCCCTCTTCAATCGGGGGGCGAATGCGCCTATTCTTGGGCCATGCAGGTCCTGATCAACTTCGGCATCGTGATAGCCTCTGTCGCGTTCATGGAATTCGTGGCGTGGTGGAGCCACAAGTACGTGATGCACGGCTGGGGCTGGGGCTGGCACCGCGACCATCACGAGCCACATAACAACACGTTCGAGAAGAACGACCTTTACGCGATCGTCGGCTCGGCGATCTCGATCAGCCTGTTCATCATCGGCGCCTGGTTGTGGGAGCCCGCGACCTGGATGGGCGTGGGCGTGATGATCTATGGCGCGATCTATACGCTGATCCATGACGGGCTGGTGCATCAGCGCTATTTCCGCTGGGTGCCCAAGAGCGGCTATGCCAAGCGGCTGGTCCAGGCGCACAAGCTGCACCATGCGACCATCGGCAAGGAAGGCGGGGTCAGCTTCGGCTTCATCGTTGTCGAGGACCCGGCCAAGCTGAAACAGGAACTCAAGCGTCAGCGCGAGGCGGGCATTGCCGTCGTGCGGGATTCGGTCGGCGCCAACTGAACATGGCAAAACGGGCCTGACGGCTTATCTGCCGCCAGACCCGCTTTCTGTTCATCCGCCCCCCGTAAAGGGGACGTGCCGATTAGAGCCGCTCGATCTTGCGCGCGGCTTCGTCGAGGATTTCGGCCACCTGGTGCTTGAACTCGGCATCCACCTCGCCGCTGGCGAGACGGTGCGCCATCGCTGCCATCAGATTGCCGACCGCGCGGCCGATCTGCGGACCACCAGCGCGCTGCTCGCGCTCCTCGCCCGCTTCCGTGAGCCGCGCGATCAGCGCATCGGCCTCTTCACGTTTGTCGTTCAGCTCCGCGACACCGGCGTCGGTGATACGGAACGCCTTGCGCGATCCTTCGGTCTCGGCCGAGGCGATCAGGCCGCTGTCCTCCAGCAGGCTGAGCGTCGGATAAACCACGCCCGGGCTGGGCGCATATTGGCCACCGGTCATTTCCTCGATCGCCTTGATCAGGTCATAGCCGTGGCGCGGTTCCTTCTCGATCAGCGCCAGCAGCACCAGCCGCAATTCTCCGCCGTCGAACATCCGGCGACGTCCGCGCGGTCCACGACCGCCGCCGCCGCGACCGCCCCGGCCGCCGCTGTCAAAGCTGAAATTGCCGAAGTCCCAGTCGCCGCCCCAGCCGCGACCACCGGGGCCAAAGCTCATAGCGATGAAGGGCTTCATGCGGCCTTCCCAGCCGCCGCGCGGGCCTCCGCCCATTCTGAAACGCATAGTCATATCGATTCTTACTCCTGTGTATCTCGATGGCTCTAAGATATATCTTATAACATCTTCGTCAAGAGGCGAAATGCGACGACCCGCACTTTCGCGATTTCGCGCGAGCGGCTAGCGTGCGCCCGATGAGCGATCTGTTCGATACCCTGCCTGCCGACGGCCACACCGAAAGCGCGCCCGGCCCCGATGCACCGCTGGCGGACCGGCTGCGTCCGCGATCGCTGGACGAGATCATCGGGCAGGATCATCTTACCGGACCGGAAGGCGCGATCGGGCGGATGGTTGCGGCAGGAAAACTGTCCTCGATGATCCTCTGGGGCCCGCCCGGTACCGGCAAGACGAGCATGGCGCGGCTGCTGGGCGAGGCGACAGGCATGCGCTTCGTCGCGATCTCGGCCGTCTTTTCGGGCGTGGCAGACCTCAAGAAGGCCTTTGCCGAGGCCGAAAAGATGGCGGGCGCAGGGCAGCGCACGCTCTTGTTCGTGGACGAGATCCACCGCTTCAACCGCGCGCAGCAGGACGGCTTCCTGCCCTTTGTCGAGCGCGGAACGGTGGTGCTGGTGGGCGCGACGACCGAGAATCCCTCGTTCGAGCTCAACGCCGCCTTGCTCAGCCGCAGCCAGGTGCTCATTCTCCGGCGGCTCGACGAGGCGGCCCTGGGTGAACTGATCGCGCGCGCCGAGCGGTTGACGGGCAAGGCGCTGCCGCTGACCGAAGATGCCCGCGCCGCGCTGATCGCCTCGGCCGATGGCGATGGCCGCTTCCTGCTCAACCAGGTCGAAACGCTGCTGTCGATCCAGGTCGAAGCGCCGCTCGATCCAGCGGGGCTGGCGGCGCTGCTGCACCGCCGGATGCCGGTCTATGACAAGGACCGCGAGGGGCATTACAATCTCATCTCCGCGCTGCACAAGGCGATGCGCGGGTCCGATCCGCAGGCGGCGCTCTATTACCTTGCGCGCATGCTGGTCGCGGGCGAGGAACCGCTGTACGTGCTGCGCCGCATCACGCGGTTTGCCAGCGAGGATATCGGCATGGCCGACCCGCAGGCGCTGGTGCAGTGCCTCGCCGCCAAGGACGCCTATGCGTTTCTCGGCTCGCCCGAGGGCGAGCTGGCGATCGTCCAGGCGTGCCTCTATTGCGCCACCGCGCCCAAATCGAATGCAGCCTATGCCGCGCAAAAGGCCGCGTGGAAGAGCGCCAGGGCCACTGGGTCGCTGATGCCGCCGCAGAACATCCTGAACGCGCCGACCAAGCTGATGAAAGATATCGGCTATGGCAAGGGCTATGCCTATGACCATGACGCGGCGGACGGCTTTTCAGGCGCGAACTATTGGCCGGAAGAGATGGAGCCGCAGCGTTTCTACCAGCCGGTGGAACGCGGCTATGAAGCGCGCATCGCCGAACGCATGCGGGTTTGGGAGGATTTGCGGAAGAACCGGGGTTAGGCGGCCTTGGAAATATTCTCGAAAAGGTCCCGCACCGCTGCGATGGCATCGCCCTTGTAGCGATAGGCGACGGTGCTCTGCCCGATCACCAGGCCCGATTGGTCACTCAACAGCCAGCGCCACTGGTCGTCGGGGCCACGAAAGAGCGAAAAGCCCGCTCGCTTTTGAAGGTCCGAAACATCGTTGAACGCAGCCCATTCGGGATCGTCCTCGATCGCGCGCTCGATATCGTCTTCGGTCATCGCGTCGAGCCGCGCCCAGTCGGTCAGCGACTCTCTAGGTGCCTCGTCCAAACGCATTCTGGTAATCTTTTCGCTCATATCGCCTTGCTCGCCTTAACGAGATGATGCGGGTCACGCGGTCGCGCATCGTATATACCACAGCGACGATGCGATCGTCATCGTTTATCGTGCCGATGGCCGTGACGCGGCGTTCGCCATGTTGGAAATCGATCACGTAGTAATCCAGTCGCGGACGCTTCCAGATATCACCGACATCGACAAAATCGATCCCATGCTTTTCGAAGTTGCTCAAGCGCTTGGCTTCGTCCCATTCAAATTCCATAACGCCCTGCCCACGCTGGAGTTCTTGATGATGCCAAAGCCGTTCCGCCCTGCCCGCCGCACGCATGCTAAGGCGCGATTCGCTCTGGCCATAGCGCTGATTAGCACGCCGCTCAGCGCCCAGCCGACAACGCCGCCACCCGCAGGCCCGACTCGCGCTACCCTGGCCGAAGCGGCAGGCTACAAGGCGCAGTTCCTGTGTTCCGGGCTATGGAACGGCAACAAGACGGTCGCCGATATCGAGGCGGACGAGCTTTCGGGCATCTATCCGCATATCGAGCCGATCGTTCCGGGGTTGAAGGCCGAGATCGACGAGGTGACGCATCAGGTGAGCGTCGCTTTCGCCGAGGACATGCCGCCGCGCATCGCCCGGCACAATCCGGTCACCGGCTGCACCTCGATGCCGATCGGCTGGACCAATGACGGCCGCCGCCTGCCCGGCGAGGATCTGGAGCGCGCGGCTGCGGGCAGCCTCGACGACCGCCCCTGGCCAATGGGCGATGCCAATGCCAGCGATCCGCGCGTGATGATGATCACCCCGTTCGACACGCTGGTCGAAAGCGCGTTCGATGCGAAAGCGTTCGGCGGCAAGACCAGCGGCGTGGTGATCGTCCACAAAGGGCGCATCGTGCAGGAACGCTACAAGCAGGGGCACGACATGCACACCGCGCAGCGCACCTGGTCGGTCGCCAAGTCGATGGCGGGCACCTATGTCGGTTTCGTCCGGCAGAAGGGCTTCACCATTCCCGATCAACCGGTCCGCGAATGGAATGTACCGGGCGATCCGCGCCGCGCGATCACCGTCGATAACCTGCTGCGCATGGGCAGCGGGCTCGAGAGCGACAGCCCCGGCAACCGCACCGATGCGGTGTACATGAGCGCGGGCGAGGTGCGGCAGTGGACGACGCAATGGCCGATGCTGCACCAGCCGGGTTCGACCTTCCGCTACGCCAATAACGACATATTGCTGGCGACGCTCGCTGCGCGCGATGCCGCTCCCGATCTCCACCCGCACCAGATGTTCGACGCGATCGGCATGACGCGCACCTGGGCCGAGACTGACTGGCAGGGCAATTACATCCTGTCGAGCCAGGTCTGGACCACCGCACGCGACATGGCGCGCATGGGGCTTTTGTACCTGAACGACGGGCTATGGGACGGCCAGCGCATCCTGCCCGCAGGCTGGCGCGATTATGTGACCAAGCCTAGCGGCCCGCAGCCCGATGGCCCATTCGGCTATGGCGCAAGCTTCTGGCTGATGAACAGGAGCGAGGGCGTACCCGTCGATGCGTTCGCGGCCTTCGGCAATCGCGGTCAGTATCTGGTCGTCATTCCCAGCCGCGATCTGGTGATCGTGCGCCGCGGCTATGACAAGGCGGGCGACGCGTTCGACATCGCCAAATTCACTGCCGCGGTGCTCAAGCAGATCCGCTAATCGCATGCGCCGCTTCGAGCATTATGCCTGTTTCGACTGGTCGGGCCAGGCGGTGGCGCGGCCCCAGGGGCTGGCGCTGGCGACGATCGCTGCCGACGAAGCGGCGCGGCCGGTGCTGCTGCGCCCGCAAGGCGGCTGGTCGCGCGGCGCAGCGCTCGACTGGCTGCTCGCCCATGCCGAGGCCGGGACCGACATGCTGATCGGCATGGACCTGTCGCCCACCTTCCCGTTCGTCGATGCGGGAGCCTATTTCCCCGACTGGGAGCATAGCCCCGCCGACGCGCGCGGCCTGTGGGCACTGGTCGACCGGCTGTGCGCCGAGGACGAGCATCTCGCCGCGAGCAGCTTCGTGCGCCACGACGAGGCGCGGCGTTATTTCCGCCATGGCAAGGGCGATACCGGCGACCGGTTCGGGACGCTGGGCACCGGGCGGCTGCGCGCGGTCGAGCATCATCAGCGCCGCACCAAACAGGCGAACAGCGCGAGCTGCTTCAACCTGGTCGGGGCAGCGCAGGTCGGCAAATCGAGCCTCACCGGCATGCGCGTGCTGCATCGGCTCGCGGGGCGCATCCCCATCTGGCCGTTCGATCCGGTGCCCGAGAGCGGCCCAGTCATCGTCGAGATCTATACAAGCATCGCAGCGCGCGCCGCCGGGATTGCTGGCGGGCGGAGCAAGGTGCGCGATGCCGAAGCGCTGCACCAGGCGCTCGCTGCGCTCGGCGCGCCGCCCCCTGCCCCGCTGCTGGCGCATGACGACCACAGCACCGATGCGCTGATCACCGCTGCCTGGCTGCGCGATGCCGCGCGCGATGCGAAGCTGTGGCACGCCCTGTGGCATCCGCCCATGCTCGATGACGCGATCCGCCGCACTGAAGGCTGGACCTTTGGCGTCAAATAGCGCATGGCACGCGGCGCAATCGCGATGGGTACGCCGCTTTAGCTCAGCTGGTAGAGCAACCGCCTTGTAAGCGGTAGGTCGTTGGTTCGAATCCGACAAGCGGCACCATCTGCAATGCGCTCAGGGGCTGGGGAGCCGCAATCGCACGAAAGCACGCCTGTCGCTGATGGACTCCACCTCTCCCGAACCCTCCCCCACTGTGATGACCCGCCTTGCGCGCCTGCGCGAAGCGTTGCGCTCGCGATTTGGCGAGCGTGCGGGCGGCATCATCCTGGCGCTGATCGCCGAACTGCTGTTCGTGCTAGCCCTGCTGTCGCTGTCGATCGCGCCACCGGGCGAAAAGCGCGAAGAATCGCTGATGACGGTGTTCGGCGTGACACCCGAACCCACGGCGGAAAAGACCGAGCAGGACAGCCCCAAGCCTGCGGAAAACGCCTCGCGCTCGCCCGAACCGACCGAGCAGGAAGAAAGCCCGGTCGAGACGCCGAGTCCGGTCGTCTCTCCCCAACCCTCGCCGATCCCACCGCCGATCGTCGCGATCCCTTCGCCCCAGGCTGCGCCAGCCGCGCCGCCTGCTCAACCCAAGGCCAAGGCAGTGGTCAAGCCGGGCCGCGTCTATGGTCCGATGGACAAGGGCGTGCCCGGCGACAGCGAGCGGGTCGGCTCCGGTCCGAATGGCGAGCCGCTGTTTGCCGCCGCCTGGTATCGCGAGCCGTATGACGATGAGCTCAAGGGCTATCTGTCGACCGCACGCGGCCCCGGTTCGGCGCTGATCGCGTGTCGCACGGTGCCGGATTTCCGGGTCGAGGATTGTTACGAGATCGGCGAATCGCCGCAGGGGTCGGGAATTGGCCGCGCAGTCATTGCCGCCGCCTGGCAGTTCCGCGTGCGCCCGCCCCGCGTCGGCGGGGTATCCAAGGTGGGCGAATGGGTGCGCATCCGCATCGACTACGGCGTGCGCACCACCAGTCGCTGAAATTGCTCGCCGCTGATCAGCCGCGCGTGAAGACACCGCAGGCGAGGCGATCCCCGCTATCGCCCGAAGGATCGGTCTTCTGGTCGTCCGCCTTGGCGTGGATCACCAGAGCCGCCCCATCGGCATCGAGCATCTGATCGAGCTGCGCTTCGTCGAGGAGATAATCCATCCGTCCACTGCCGTCGCTCGCCACGACGAGATTGGGCATGTCGCCCGAATGCTGGCCCTGCGGATTGTTGAGACCATGTTTGGCACCCATGGGATTCCAGTGCCCGCCTGCGCTCTCGAACTTCGGCCCCTCGCACTTGCCGGTCATGTGAACATGGATGCCGTGCTCGCCCGCCGACATGCCCGTGGCCTTGATGGCGAGGCGGATACCGCCCTCTTCCTGCGTGGCCGTCACCGAGCCTGCATCCTTGCCGTCGGCCGTCCTGAGCAGCGCCTGCGCGGTGGCGGGAGCGGAGTCGGCGGCCATATAGGCGCGCTCGGGTTCGTCCTGTGCGGCCGGCGCTTCGGCATCGTTGCTGCAGGCGGCGAGCGCGAGGCCAAGGGTCAGGCTGGTTGCGGTCAGAACTGTTCGGGCAGAGATCATCATGGGCTCCTGTCTTTGCCCAATTACCCCGCGCGCCTTTCTCCGGTTCCCGCACGAGCCCGGAAAGTCTGTTTGACAATGCAGCGCCTTGCCGGTTGGTTGACCGCACGAGACGCCATAACCGTTGCAGGAGAGAATGCCGCATGTCCCACGCCGTTGCCGTCAATCCCCCGACCGATCTCAACCAGGCGCTGGGCTTTGTCCGCGTCGTCGAACTTGATCCGGCGGGCCGTGCGACGATCGAATATCAGGCGGGCATGCACATGTGCCATTCGGGCGGCGTGGTTCAGGGCGGGTTCGTCACCGGCTGGATCGATGCCGCCATGGCCTATGCCGCGATGGCGATGACCGGCCCGGACGTTGTGCCGATGTCACTCGAGCTGAAGGTCAGCTTTTTCGCGCCGGCGCGCCCCGGCCTGCTCACCGCGACCGCCTGGGTCGAAAAGCGCGGACGCAGCACGTGCTTTTTCGAAGGGCAGCTGCTCGACGCCGGCGGAAAGGTGCTGGCCAAGGCAAGCTCCACGCTGATGCTCGCCGACCGTGGCCGGATCGAGCAGGCTTCGAGCGCGGCGCTGGCGACCGACTAAACCTGCGATTATTTCGGCGCAGCGGCCTGCAAGTCGCTCAGGAAGCTGCGGATCCGCTTGGCGTTGACGCCGAGATCGCTCTTGCCGACGCGCGAGACGCTGCGGACGTCGACTTCGCTGGTAAGACCGCCGGGGCCAGGCTGCACCCGCACCACGACATCGTCCTTGAACTTGAACAGCGAAACCGTGTCGGTTGCCTCAAGCCGCCCTTCCTCGGGCTTGGATGCGGCAATTTCCCAGCCGCGCTCGCGCGCGACCTCGGTGGCCAGGGTCACGGCACGATCAACCGGCAGCTTGACGACCACGGTCTTCAGGTCGCCATAGGCACCACGGTGCAGCACCTTCCAGCGCTCCTTGGCGTCCATGCCGGCATATTTGGGTTCGCCGCGACCGGGAATGTCGGCAAAATCGTCGGGACGCAGCTTGAGCACCTGAAATTGCGGGGGATTGGCCAGATTGGTGGTGATGTCGTGAATCTGCGGCACGCTGCGCGCCACATTGATCCAATATCCCATGAAGCCGAGATAGGCGAGCGAGCAGACCAGCCCCATGACCGTCAGATCGCGGATGCGCTTGCCCTTCTTGCGATAGAGCAGCAGCACGATGAGCGAGAATACCAGACCCACCAGCGCCACGACAATGGCCGCTGCCACGGTGCTGACGCCGTTCAGCTTGCCCCACCAGTCCTGGCCCGCACCGATTGCGCCGATCAGCGCCATCACGATCGATCCTGCCCCCAGCAACAGGCACAACCGTGCCAGCCAGATCGAACCATGCGGTTTTGCGGTCTCGTTCATGAACTCCCCCTGTTACGCGTACGTGTTGCCAGCAAGTCACACATAGGAAAGCGATGGCGCTTTGGCAAACCTTATGGGGAAGCCGGGCGGGCCCAAGAATTGCGCTCGACTCAAGGGCTTGCCGTCCCTAAGGGCGCGGATCGACGCCCTTTCCTTCTATCGTCTGGACCGATGACCGAATTCAACATTATCCCGCTGGATCAGGTGGATAGCGCCTGGGTTGAAGAACTGCTCGATCTGGTGTTCGGCCCGGAGCGAAAGAACCGCACCATCTACAAGGTGCGCGAGGGCCTTACCCACCTGCCCGCGCTCAGCTTTGCCGCAGTCGATGGCGACGGCTATCTGGTCGGTAGCATCCAGTGCTGGCCGGTCGCGCTGACCGATCCCGATGGCCTCGCCTATCCGATGATCCTGGTCGGCCCGGTCAGCGTCGCACCCGATCATCAGGACCAGGGCATCGGCCGCGCGCTCATGGCCGCGGTGTTCGGCGCAATGGGCGTCGGCGAGAAGCTGCCGCTCGTGCTGCTGGGCGATCCCGAATATTATGGCACCCGCTTCGGCTTTACCGCCGAGCGCACCGGAGGCTGGACGTTGCCCGGGCCGTATGAGCAGCACCGGCTGCTGGCATTGGCACGCCCCGATTCGCTGATGCCCGAGCGCGGCATGCTTGGCCCCTGGCGGCTGAGCTGACACGCATAGGGCGGCAACGCCCTTTGCATCGCGCACCGGCCATGCTTATCTGGCACCTGCATGCCCTATGATCCGCCCCCAGAGCTTCAGGACCTTTCGCTCGCCGACATCGCAGGCCTGGTCGCCGCGCGCAAACTGCCGCCGGTCGAGCAATGGTCGCCCGCGCACCAGAGCGACAGCCATATGCGCATCGCCGCCGATGGCCGATGGTATCATCAGGGCGGGCTGATCTCGCGCCCGGCGATGGTGCGGCTGTTCGCCAGCGTGCTCCGCCGCGAGCCGGATGGGCGTTACGCGCTGGTCACCCCTTTCGAGCAGCAATGGATCGAGGTCGAGGACGCGCCGCTGCTCGCGGTCGAGCTCAAGTCCGAAGGCTCCGGCGACAAGCGCCGCCTTGCCTTCCGCCTGAATACCGACGAGCTGGTAGTAGCAGGACCCGAGCGGCCGATCATCATGCGTGGCGATGCCGATGAACCGCGCCCCTATCTCGGCCTGTGGCGCGGGCTTGAGGCGCGGATCGAGCGCGCGGTCTATTACGACCTGGTCGAACTCGCGCTCGAAGAAACCGACGATCCCGACGCTGGCCTGCCGATCTGGAGCGACGGCACATGCTTCCGGCTCGACAGGATCGAGGACGCATGAGCCTTTATGACCGTCTGGCCGCGGCGCTTGCCGCCAGCCAGGGCATGGAATCGATCGACGAGGCGCATATCCGGCCCGATCGCGGCGTGCACATTCCAGCCGCGGTGCTGATCGCGATCACCGACCGGCCGAAGCCCGGCGTCATCCTGACCCAGCGGCCCGATTATCTGCGCAGCCATCCCGGCCAGGTCGCCTTTCCCGGCGGCAAGATCGACCCGGAGGATGAGGACGCCATCGCTGCCGCGCTGCGCGAGGCGGACGAGGAACTGGGCCTTGCCCCGCATCATGTCCGCGTGATCGGTACCGGCGATGTCTATCGCAGCGGCAGCGGCTTTGCGATCACCCCGGTGCTCGGCGTCATCCCGCCCGATCTCAGCTATGCGCCCAATCCCGGCGAGGTCGCCGACTGGTTCGAGGTGCCGCTCGATTTCGTGCTCGATCCTGCCAATCACGCGCGGCATTCAACCTTCTGGAAAGGCGCGCAGCGCCAATATGTCGAGATCATGTGGGGGCAGAGGCGCATCTGGGGGGTAACGGCGGGGATCATCGCCAATCTGTCGCGGCGGCTGGAAGGCGTGCTGGCGTGACGCGGATCGATGCTGAATGGACCCGGCGCGAGGATGTGCGTGCGATGCTCGCCGCGCTCGACCCCAAGGGCGACCAGTGCCGCTATGTCGGCGGCGCGGTGCGCGATGCACTGCTGGGCATCGAGGCGACCGATATCGACATTGCCACCCGGCTGCTGCCCGAAGACGTGATGGCAAGGCTTGAGGCAGCGGGCATCCGCGCGGTGCCGACGGGCCTTGCGCATGGCACGGTAACCGCCGTGCTGCCGCGCGGCCCGGTCGAGATCACCACGCTGCGCCGTGATGTCACCACCGACGGCCGCCATGCCGAGGTCGCGTTTACCGATGACTGGCGCGAAGACGCCGCGCGACGCGATTTCACCATCAACGCGCTCTTCGCCGATCCGGCCACGCTCGAGGTGACCGATCATTTTACCGGACTCGAGGACCTGAACGCCGGGCTGGTGCGCTTTATCGGTGATGCAGGCGAGCGTATCCTCGAGGATCATCTGCGGATCCTGCGCTATTTCCGCTTCCACGCCCGGTTCGGTGGTGCGGTTGACGGCGAGGCCGTGGCGGCCTGCGCGCTGCATGCCGACCGGCTGAAGGCGCTGTCGCGCGAACGGATCGCGCGCGAACTGCTGTTGCTGCTGGGCGCGGCGGACCCGCTGGCATCGGCACGGCTGATGGCCGATGGCGGGATATGGAAGGTCGTGCTGCCCGAAATGGCAAAGGATGGTCTCGACCGGCTGGCCGACTTGCTGGCGCGCGAACACGCGTTGGGCGCCGAGCGCAACGCGCTGCTGCGGCTCGCCGCGCTGCTGCCGCCTGACCCGCTGCTCGCCGATACGGTGGCCGCACGGCTGCGCCTGTCCAAGGTGCAGCGGCTCGCGATGCAGCGCTTCGCCACCCCCTGGCCGCAGAGCGGCTCCGCACGGCAGATCGCAGCCGAGGTTCAGCCCGAGGAACTGGTGGCCCCCTGGCTGCTGCTGCGCGCGCCCGATGCGATGCTGGCGAAAGGGTGGCAGAGCCTGCAAGGCTGGCATGTGCCCGATTTTCCGCTGGGCGGCCGCGACATCATCGCGCTCGGCATCCAGGCAGGACCACAGGTCGCCAAGGCTCTGGGCGAGATCAGGCGCCGCTGGATTTCCGAGGATTTTCCCCAAGATACGCGGCTTGCCCAGATTGCCGCAGAGGTCGTGGCCCAGGCGGGCTGATCAGGTCATCCGCTCGATCATGAAATCATAGGCACGGCTCGCGGGCACCGGCGGCGAATAGAAATAGCCCTGGCCGTACGAGCAGCCGAGCGCGGCGAGCGTATGCGCGATCTCCAGCGTCTCGATACCTTCGGCCGTCGTTTCCATGTTGAGCGCCGAGGCGAGCGACAGGATCGCGCGAACGATTGCCACCTTGTCGCGCTCCTGCAGCATGTGCGTGACGAAGCTGCGGTCGATCTTGAGCACATCGATCGGCAGCTGCTGCAGATAGGCGAGATTCGAATAGCCGGTGCCGAAATCGTCCATCGCCAGCGAAACGTCGAGCGAGCGCAGCGCGTTCATCACCTTGGCGGCGCGTGCAGGATCGCTGACCACGACCGATTCGGTCAGTTCGAGCATGATCCGTTCGGGCCGGGTCTTGTTGGCGCGCAGGATGCCGGAGACCATGCTGGGAATATCGTCACGCGCGAACTGCGCAGCAGACACGTTGACGCTGATCTTGAGCGGCAGCTCCTCGCCCGCCTTCTTGTCCCACTCGTTCAGCACCTGGCAGGCGCGGTCGAGCGCCCAGCGCCCCAGCGGCAGGATCAGCCCGCATTCCTCGGCAACGGGGATGAACTCGGCAGGCGAAATCATTCCGTAATCGGGGTCCTTCCACCGTGCCAGCGCCTCGAACCCGGTAACGAAGCCGTTGCTGAGATCGATCAGCGGCTGGAAATAGAGTTCCAGCCGGTCGAGCTCGATCGCCTTGCGCAGTTCGGTTTCTAGCGTGAACCGGCGGCGCGCCTTGTCGAGCTCCTCGGGGGTGTAGATTTCCGCCTGGCGGGTCTGCTTGGCGCGCTTGAGCGCGATCTGCGCCTGACGGATATAATTGGCGCAATCCGCCTGACCCTGCTTGCTCAGCGCGATGCCGATCGCGCCATCGATCTGGATTTCAAGATCGGACAATCGATAGGGGTCGGCGAACACGCTGCGGATGCGGTTGGTGATCCGCATCAGCTCGCGCTCGTTGGTGCTGCGCAGCGGCACGAACAGCGCAAATTCATTGCCGCCGATCCGCGCCACGATATCGGTCTTGCGCATACGCCCCATCAGGCGGCGTGCGACGGTGATGATCAGCTCGTCGCCGACGATGCTGCCAGCGCATTCGTTGATCTGGCTGAACCGCGCGATATCGAGCGTGAAGATCGCGAACGCACCCAGATTGCCGCGCCCCCCGGTCGGCGCTTCGGCCAGCCGACTCTCGACTTCATCCTCAAAGCCGGCGCGATTGGGCAGGCCGGTAAGGCTGTCGCGCATCGTTTCGCGGCGGAAGCTGTCGTGCGTCTCGATCTCGCTGGTACGGTCGATCAGGCTGACGAGGAAATGCGGCCATTCCATGCCGCGCAGATCCATCCGCGCCACGGTGACATCATAGCGGCGCGGCTTGACCGGGTCGTGCGAGGTCCAGGGCTTGACCGCCTTGCCACTGTCATTGCGATGCGCAACCGACACCAGCTCGGTGAGCAGGCGCAGATCGAGCCCGTTCGGATTGCCCGGCGCCAGTTCGCGCTCCACGAACGCGGGATTGGCCGCCATGAACTCGAGTTCCTCGCCCGCGCGCATCACGACCGCAGCGGGAATCGGCAGCGGGTCGAGCGACGCAGCCACCATCGGATGCGCGCGCGCACCGCCGAACACGCCGGAACGATCCAGAACGCCCTTGCCGCGCGCTTTCGATGATGGGGTTGGACTTACCATGGTTAGCATCAGCTAACCGGGAAAGATGTAAAATTCACTTAAAGAATGGTCGAAAGCTGTTCGTGCAATCGAAATCAGCCATCGAACTTGTTGTTGCGAGGAAATCCATTGGGCGGAAGTCGTCCCGCCGCGCCCCGCGCCACGCGCCACAGCCCCATATCCTTTTCGGTGCGCACGCGCCCGCTATCGCCGCCCATCGTCCAGCTAAGCCCCTCTTCGAGCCGGAAGGTCGTGGCATCCGACAGCGATCCGTCGCGATAGCGCTGCAGCTGCACGCCCTGGCCGCGCGCCATGACGGGCAGTTCGGCGATCGGGAAGACGACAAGCTTGCGGTTCTCGCCCACCACCGCGACATGATCCGCGCTCGGGGGAACGGCGCGAATCACCATCAGCTTCACGCCGGCCTTGAGGTTGACCACCTGGCGACCCTTGCGCGTCTCGGCGATCAGCTCGGACATCTCGGCGAGGAAGCCCCGCCCGTTCGAGGCGGCGAGCAGCAGCTTGCCCTGCGGATCATAGGGCATCAGCGCCACGATCTGCGCCTCGTTCTCCATGTCGAGCATGCCGCGGACCGGCTCGCCGAAACCGCGCGCGCCGGGAAGCTTTTCCGCACCCAGCGTATAGAAGCGGCCATTGTCGAGCGCGATCAGCAGCTTGTCGGTCGATTGCGCGTGGAAGGCGAAACCGGGGCCATCGCCTTCCTTGAACTTGGTCAGTTCCGCCGCGCTGAGGTCCGCATGGCCCTTCATCGCCTTGATCCAGCCGCGCCGCGACATGATCACGGTCACCGGCTCGCGCTCGATCATCGCCTCGAGCGGGATTTCGCGCGCGGGCGCCGCTTCCTCGATCGCGGTGCGGCGCGCACCCAGCCTGCCCAGCTCGGTATTGCCGGTATACAGCGCGCGCAGTGCTTTGAGGTTCTTGGTCAGCCGCGCCTTTTGCAGCTTCGGATCGGCGAGCAGCTCTTCCAGCTCGGCCTGTTCGGCGATCAGCGCGTCATGCTCGCGCCTCAGCTCCATTTCCTCGAGCTTGCGCAAACTGCGCAACCGCATGTTGAGGATCGCTTCGGCCTGGCGGTCGGTGAGCTCGAACTCGGCCATCATCACCGGCTTGGGCTCGTCCTCACTGCGGATGATCTCAATCACCCGGTCGAGGTTAAGGTACGCGATGATATAGCCACGCAGCAGCTCGAGCCGCGCCGCGATCTTCTCCAGCCGGTGGCGGCTGCGGTTGACCAGAATGACGATCTGGTGGCGCAGCCAGGATTCGAGCAGCGGCTTGATGCCCATCACACCCGGCGTGCGCGTCTCGTCGAGCACGTTGAGGTTGAGCGGGAAGCGGATTTCCAGGTCGGTCAGACGGTAGAGGCTGTCCTTCAGCACATCGACATCGACATTGCGGCTCTTGGGCTCGATGACGAGGCGAATGGTCTCGTCCGATTCATCGCGGACATCGGCGAGGATCGGCAGCTTCTTCTCGGCGATCAGCGTCGCGATCTGCTCGATCAGCTTGCCCTTCTGCACCTGATAGGGGATTTCGCTGATGATGAGCTGCCAGGTGCCACCGGGCAGTTTCTCGATGCCGGTCGGCTCCCAGTTGCCGTCCGCATCCTTGCCGGTCGAATAGCGCGCGCGCAGCCTGAACGCCCCGCGCCCGGTGCGATAGGCCTGGGATATGCTCTCCGCACTGTCGACCAGCACGCCGCCCGTGGCGAAATCGGGTCCGAGGAACACCGTCATGATGTCCTCATGGCTAGCCTCGGGCCGCTTGATCAGCAGCATCGCCGCGTCGATGATCTCGAGCACATTGTGCGACGGGATAGAGGTCGCCATACCCACGGCGATGCCGCTCGCGCCATTGGCGAGCAGATTGGGGAAGAGGCCGGGGAAGATTTCGGGCTCTTCCTCCTCGCCATTATAGGTGGGCTTGAACGCGACCGTGCCTTCGTCCAGCCCGGCCATCAGCTCGATCGCAGTGCGCGTCAGACGCGCTTCGGTATAGCGATAGGCGGCAGCGTTATCGCCATCGATATTGCCGAAATTGCCCTGCCCGTCGACCAGCGGGTAACGCAGCACGAAATCCTGCGCGAGGCGGACCATCGCATCATAGACCGAGGCGTCGCCATG
This sequence comes from Blastomonas sp. 34TW, assembly GCF_059803595.1. Classification (NCBI taxonomy): domain Bacteria; kingdom Pseudomonadati; phylum Pseudomonadota; class Alphaproteobacteria; order Sphingomonadales; family Blastomonadaceae; genus Blastomonas; species Blastomonas sp. 34TW. The sequence continues at coordinate 110,494 of NZ_JAPFGW010000005.1, read as the reverse complement.
CGGGTGATATTTGCCGATGACATCCCCGACGACGCGCGCGCTCTTCTTGTAGCCGCTCGCCGGGTCCAGCTTCAGCTGCCGCATCGCCCAGAGCAGGCGGCGGTGGACGGGCTTCAGGCCATCGCGCAGATCGGGCAGCGAACGCGCGGTGATCGTGGACAGCGCATAGACGAGATAACGATCCGACAGCGCACGGTCGAACGAGGTGTTCTCGATTTCGGGAATGTCGTCGCCGCTGCCAGCGCTCGCCTCGTCTGCCATGGAGTGCGCCTAGCAGCGCGGACGCGCCAAGGCGAGAGGGCCAGCCCGGTTTTCTGGGGAAAATTTGTGGCGAGAACGCCGCTGCGCCGGGCGATCAGAACGCGCCGTGCCGCCCCTTGCCCCCGGCAAAGCTCGTCGCACCGCTCAAGGTTTCGCCGCTGGCGATCGTCTCGCGTCCCAGCCGTGCCTCAAGCGCAATAGCCTCGGCCTCGTCCAGTGACCATTGCGCCAGCGCACTAGCCCGGTCATTGCGCAAGCATTGCTGCGGAAACGCCGCGATCTGCGTCGCGAGTTCGACTGCAAGTTCGAGCGCGCCGCCATGCCGGGCGACGCGGTTGGCGAGGCCCATCTCGTGCGCCTCAGCCGCACCGACCTCGCGCCCGGTGAGCATCAGGTCCATCGCGCGTGAATGCCCGATCAGGCGCGGCAGGCGGATCGTGCCCATATCGACCAGCGGCACCCCGAAGCGGCGGCAGAACACGCCCGTGCGCGCGGTTTCCGCCATCACCCGCATGTCGCACCACAAGGCCAGTTCCATGCCGCCCGCGACCGCATAGCCTTCGATCGCAGCGATCACGGGCTTGTTCAGCTGCATCCGCGTCGGTCCCATCGGTGCCATACCGCTATCGGTGACCGGACGCCTGTCGCCTTCGCTCAACGCCTTCAAGTCCGCGCCCGCGCAGAAATGCCCGCCCGCACCGTGCAGGATCGCGACATGCACGCTGTCATCCTTGTCGATCCGCTCGAACGCCTCGAACAGCGCCAGCGCGGTCGCGCCATCGACCGCATTGCGCCTTTCGGGCCGGTTGATGGTGACGATCGCCACCTGCTGCTTGTGATCGATCTTGACGTTCATGCGCCCTTCGCTCCTGCTCCATCCGCCCGTGCTTCAATCTGTACCTGTCCGGTTTCATGACAGTAAACATGCCTGCCTGGACAGCACAATTGCGCCAGCCCCCCCAAGTCGCTATAGGGGCGCTGAGAGACGCCCCGGCCCTGCGCGCAATCGGTTGCCGCACCGGGGCGTCCTGCTTTCTATCGGAGATACGTGCCATGACCCGCCGCCGCCAGATTTACGAAGGCAAGGCCAAGATCCTCTATGAGGGTCCCGAGCCGGGCACGCTGATCCAGTATTTCAAGGATGATGCCACCGCGTTCAACGCCCAGAAAAAGGGCACGATCAACGGCAAGGGCGTGATCAACAACCGCATCAGCGAATATGTGTTCACGCGGCTTGCGCATATCGGCATCCCCACGCATTTCATCCGCCGCCTCAACATGCGCGAGCAGCTGGTGCGTCAGGTCGAGATCGTGCCGATCGAGGTCGTGGTGCGCAATGTCGCCGCCGGGTCGATCTGCAAGCGTTTGGGCCTGGAAGAAGGCCAGCCGCTGCCGCACACGCTGATCGAATATTGCTACAAGGACGACAGCCTGGGCGATCCGCTGGTCGCCGAAGAGCATATCGCGTGCTTCGGCTGGGCGAGCCAGGAAGAGATGCAGGACATCTCGTCGATGGCGATCCGCATCAACGATTTCATGTGCGGCATGTTCGCCGCGATCGGCATCCGCCTGATCGACTTCAAGCTGGAATTCGGACGCCAGTTCGACGGCGATTTCTCGCGCATCATCCTGGCGGACGAGATCAGCCCCGATGGCTGCCGCCTGTGGGACATGGAAACCGGCGAGAAGCTCGACAAGGACCGGTTCCGGCGCGATCTGGGCGGCGAGGTCGAGGCCTATCAGGAGGTCGCGCGGCGCCTGGGCCTGCTCAACGAGGGCGGCGACAACGAGGTGCTCGATCTCGACAGCCATCGCCGCCGCAAGGGCAAGTAACCCGCCGGTTTTGTCTGTGGGCGCTTGACGCGTCCGTCATCTTGCGCGGGGTCCGGCCCCGTGCAACATTTCCGCCACACAACAGCAAAAGTGGGTGGAGATGGATCGAGGCGGAAGGCTCCCAGGACCCGTGGCGAAATCGGCGCTGGCCGGCATGGCCGCTGCCGCACTCGCGCTGCTACCCGCCCCGCTTCTCGCGCAGACCGACGCGCCGCCCGCACCTGAAATCGTCACCGCAGCGCCCGCGCGCGACGAGGCCGCAATCGCCACCGCCTGGGGCTATGCCGCGAGCGACCTGACGCCCGATCCTGCGGTGCGGCTGGGCGTGCTGCCCAATGGCCTGCGCTATGCCATCCGCAAGAACGCGACCCCACCGGGCACCGCCGTCATGCGGCTGCTGATCGATGTCGGATCGACGGCGGAGGCCGAGGACGAACGCGGCCTCGCCCATTTCATCGAGCATATGGCGTTCAACGGCACCACCAATGTGCCCGAAGGCGAGATGGTCAAGATTCTGGAGCGGCTGGGACTCGAGTTCGGCGCGGATACCAATGCGTTCACCAGCTATGACCAGACCGGCTATCTGCTCGACCTGCCCAATGTAAAGGCGGAAACGGTCGACACCGCGCTCTATCTGCTGCGCGAGACCGCGAGCGAAATCCGTTTCGATCCGACTGCAATCGACCGCGAGCGCGGCGTGATCCTCTCCGAACTGCGCACGCGCGCCAATTATGCGCAGCGCAACCGCGAATCTTTGTTCGACTTCACCGTGCCCGGAACGCGCATCGCCACGCGCTCGCCGATCGGCGACCGATCCGTCATCGAGACCGCGCCCGCCGAGCGCTTCCGTAATTTCTACGAGCGGTATTACACGCCGGGACGCAGCACCCTGGTCGTGGTCGGCGATGTCGATGTTGCCGAGATCGAGGCGAAGATCCTGGCGAGCTTCGGCAACTGGGAAGCGAAGCACGGCGAAGCGCCCGATGTGCCACTCGGCAAGATCGATACCGCCCGCACCGATAAGGCGAACATCTTCACCCATCCCGCGATCGACGAGGTCGCCACCGTGCTGCGCTTCTCGCCTTATGTCGAGGAGCCCGACAGCAAGGCGACCCGCCGCGCCAAGCTCACCCGCGCGCTCGCCTACAACATCGTCGGGCGCAGGCTGGGCCGGATCGCGCGGCAGGAAAACGCGCCGTTCGTCGGCGCGTCGGTCGGTCGCTCGGACGTGTACAAAATCGCCAACCAGTCGGTGCTTAACGTCGCCACACGCGACGGCGAATGGCAGCGCGGGCTGGAAGCCGCCGAGCGCGAGCTGCGCGCCGCCTTGCGCTATGGCTTCACCAAGGCAGAACTCGCCGAACAGCTCGCCAATTTCACCACCGGTTACGAGAACGCGGTGCGCGGGCAGGATACGCGCAGCAACGATCAGCTTGCCGACCAGATCATGGGCATGGCCAAGGACGGAATGATCGTCACCACGCCCGAAAGCCAGCTCGAGCGCTTCTCCGCGCTGCGCGACGCGCTGACGCCCAAGATGCTGCTCGAGGCGCTGCGCAAGGATTTCGGCACGCTCGACAAGCCATTGATCCACCTGGCCACCAAGGTCGATCCGGCGGGCGGCGCGGACGGCGTGCGCATGGCTTTCGCCCAGGCACAGAAGACGAAGGTGACCCGGCCCCAGGCGCGCGATGCGCAGGCCTTTGCCTATCAGGATTTCGGCAATCCGGGCACCGTGGTCGCGGACAGCACGATAGAGGATCTCGGCATCCGCACCATCCGCTTTGCTAACAACGTGCGGCTGAACCTCAAGAAGACCGATTTCGACAAGAACCGCGTGCTGGTCTCGTTGCGCATCGACGGCGGCGATCTGCTCGCCTCGCGCGACAATCCCGAAGCGACGAGCCTGATGAACATCTTCGTGCGCGGCGGGCTGGAGGCGCACAGCCTCGACGATCTCTATTCGATCTTCGCGGGCCGTGCGGTGTCGCTGAATTTCGGGTCGGGCGAGGATTATTTCGGCGGTTATCTCGCGACCACACCCGATGACCTCAAGCTGCAGATGCAGGTGCTCACCGCATTCACCACCCATCCCGGCTATCGCAGCGAGGCGATCAACCAGTATCGCAGCTATCTGCCCAATTTCTATGCGCGGCTGAACGCGACACCCGAAGGCGCGATCGGCAGCCAGATCGGTGCGATCCTGTCCGACAACGATCCGCGCTTCTCTCTGGCGGACAAGGCGGTGTTCGAGAAGCTCACCTTTGATGACCTCAAGGCCGCGATCGGCGATCGGCTGGAAAAGGGCGCGATCGAGATCGGCCTGGTCGGCGATTTCGACGAGGAGCAGGCGATTGCGGCGGTTGCCGCGACCTTCGGCGCGCTGCCCGAGCGCGAGGCCGAATTCCGCGACTATGACGAGGCCCGCACCCGGCAGTTTACCCAGAACCGCAGCCCCCGCGTGCTGCATCACAAGGGCGAGGCCGACCAGGCGATCGTCGAATTCTACTGGCCGACCACGGATGACCGCGATTATCGCGAGGATGTGCGGCTGCGCCTGCTCGCCGAACTGCTGCAGATCAAGGTGACCGACCAGATCCGCGAGCAGCTGGGCGCCAGCTATTCGCCCGCGGCGCGCTCGTTCACCTCGTCCATCTATCCGGGCTATGGCTATATCCAGATCAGCACCAATGTCGCTTCGGACGATGTCGAGAAGGTGTCCGAAGCCGTGCGCCATATCGCCGCTGAGCTTTCCGCCCCTGCCCCGCTGGCGGGATCGCCTTCGACACCCTCGCCGATCGCAGCCGACGAGCTGGCGCGCGCACGCACGCCGATCCTGGAGAACATCGCCAACAGCGTGAAGAGCAACACCGCCTGGCTGGGTGTCGTCGACTCGGCGCAGAGCAAGCCCGCCAAGCTCGACCGGTTCCGCAGCGGCGGCGCCGCCTTCGGTACGGTGAGCGCAGACGAACTGCTTGCCATGGCGCGCACCTATTTGTCGCCCGATCGCGCGCTGCTGGTCCAGTCGCTCTATGAGGGCGCAGGGACGGGAACAGCGCTGGCGGCGCGCCAGTCGCCCGTCGCCGCCAACGCCGCGCCGCAATGATTCAGCTGCGCGTGCGGTATCCGCTGATGATGCCGAAGATGAACGACATGAACAGCGCCAGCTGAATGCGCCCGCCCGGGTCGCTCCAGCCCAGCAGCTCGTGGCCGAAGCCGAACAGTCCGATGAACATCGCCAGAGCCAGACCTGCCATGGTTCCCCCGCCTATTTGCTGAACAAAGGCTATGCCGTAGCGATTGACAGGGCTTTGTTAGGATGGGTTAACACAGGCACCGCGTCGCGCGAACCATGTCTGCCGCGATGCTCCCCCTTGCCCCTTTGCCGCCGCACGCTATAGGGCAGGCCAGAAACCCAGCCAGGAGGACGCCGATGAAGGCCCGCATCCATGTGACCCTGAAAGACGGCGTGCTCGATCCCCAGGGCCGCGCCATTCATCACGCGCTCGAAGGCCTGGGCTTTGGCGGTGTCGAGGATGTCCGCGCTGGTCGGCTGATCGAGCTGACCCTGGCCGACGGCACCAGCGACGAGGACATCGATGCGATGTGCCGCAAGCTGCTCGCCAATATGGTGATCGAGAACTATCGGGTCGAGAAGGTCGCATGAAGTCGGCGGTCATCACCTTCCCCGGATCGAACTGCGACCGCGATCTCGCCGTCGCGATCGAGCGGGTGACAGGTCACGCGCCGATCCGCCTGTGGCATGGCGAGCAGTCGCTGCCGGAAGGGCTCGACCTGATTGGCGTGCCAGGCGGCTTTTCCTATGGCGATTATCTGCGCTCGGGCGCGATGGCGGCACGCTCGCCGGTGATCGGCGCGGTGGTCGAGGCGGCAGAGCGCGGCGTCGCGGTGCTCGGCATCTGCAACGGCTTCCAGATCCTGACCGAGGCCGGGCTGCTGCCCGGCGCGCTGATGCGCAATGCCGGCATCCGCTTCGTCTGCCGCACGGTGGGCCTGACGGTCGAGAACACGTCCAGCCGCTTCACCAGCCTTTACGAAGCTGGCGAAACGATCCGCATCCCGGTCGCGCACCATGACGGCAATTATTTTGCCGACGAGGCGACGCTCGACCGGATCGAGGGCGAAGGCCAGGTGGCGTTCCGTTATGCCGAACCGGTCAACGGATCGGCGCGCGACATCGCCGGGGTGCTCAACGCCAAGGGCAATGTGCTCGGGATGATGCCGCACCCCGAGCGCGTGGTCGAAGCGCAGCACGGCAATACCGATGGCGCGCGGCTGTTCGAAGGCCTCGCCCGCGCGGTGCTCGAACGCGCCTGATCAGCCGTACAGCGCTCTCTGCTGGTCGCCGAACAGGCTCTGCACGTCGGTGGCTGTCATCGGGCGACCGTAGAAATAGCCCTGGATCTTCTTGCAGCCGAGTTCGCGGATGACCTGCACCTCGTGTTCGGTTTCCGCGCCTTCCGCCGTGGTCGACATGCCCAGGCTTTCCGCCATCGCCACCACTGCGCGGATGATCGCGATGCTTTCCTGCGCGCCCCTCGCCGCGCCCTGGACAAAGCTGCGATCGACCTTGATCGTGGTGAAGCGGGTCTTGCTGAGATAGCCCAGCGCCGAATAGCCGGTGCCGAAATCGTCGAGCGACAGGCCCACGCCCAGCGCAAGGATCTGGTCCAGCGTCTCGCCCGCGCGCGACCCCTCGCGCAGGAACACGCTCTCGGTCACCTCGAGCTCCAGCCGCTGGGGCGGCAGGCCGGTCTCCGACAACGCCTCGACCACTGTCTCGACAAAATCGGGTTCGTATAACTGTTCGGCCGAGACGTTGACCGCGACGCGGACATTGGCCGGCCAGGTCACCGCCTCGCGACAGGCGCGGTGCAGCACCCAGTTGCCGATCGGCACGACAAGCCGCGCATCTTCGGCCAGCGGGATGAAGCGCGCGGGTGACACCTGACCGAATTCGGGGTTGGACCAGCGGATCAGCGCCTCGAACGCGACCAGCGACTCGCTGCCGGCATCGACCACCGGTTGATAGGCAAGCGAGAACTCGTCCTTTTCCAGCGCCTTACGCAGCGCGATTTCCATGACGCGGCGTTCCTCGGCATGGCTGTGCAGCTTCGGCTCGTACACATTGTGCCGACCGCCGCCCTCGTCCTTCGAGCGATAGAGCGCAAGGTCGGCGCTGCGCATCAGCGTTTCGACCGTGCGGCCATCGCGCGTGCCGGTGGCAGAGCCAACGCTCGCACCAATGAACAGTGTGTGCTGATCGACCTCATAGGGGCGCGACAGCACATCGATGATGCGCGCCGCCAGATCGGAAATGCGCTGCCCATCGCCGGTATCGCGCATGACGACGGCGAACTCGTCACCGCCCAAGCGTCCGCACAGCTCGTCCTTGCCCATCAGCGAGCGCAGCCGCAGCGAGACCTGCGCGAGCAGCCTGTCGCCGACCAGATGGCCGAGCGTATCGTTGACCGATTTGAACCGGTCGAGATCGATCATCAGGAAGCCGCAGCGGCAATTCCACTGTTCGCATTCCTTGAGCGCACGATCGAGCGCCTCGGTGAGCTGGAGGCGGTTGGGCAGGCCGGTCAGCGTGTCGAACCGGGCCAGGCGCGCGATCTTCTCGGCGCTTTCGCGGCTTTCGGTGACGTCCGAGCCGACCCCGCGGAAACCCATGAACGTGCCATTGTCGTCATAGCGCGGCGAGGCCGACAGCTCCCACCAATAGGTCTTTTCCTCGCCATGCACCTTGACGACGAGGTTCGAGAAGCTTTCGCGTTTGGTGAGCTTGTCCGACAGGATGTGCAGGCTGGGGGCCAGGTTGCCGCTCTCCCAATGCTTGCCGGCGATCAGCTGGGTCAGCGGCATGCCCTCGATCTCGCTCGCCTCGCGGCCGGCGGCAAAGGCAAAGCGCGGGCTCGCGGCGACGATGCGGCGGGCGGCGTCGATCTGCCACAGCCAGTCGGCATCGCCTTCCTCGAACTCGCGCAGCAACAGGCTGACCACCTCGTCCTTTTCGGCAAGGCCCTGCTCGGAGAATTTGAACATCAGATAGGCGCGCGCATTCTCGAAGCCCGACAGTGCGAGCAGGATCGAGAAGCAGACGATCGCCCCGACCGTGACGATATTCTCGCCCTGCCAGAAGGCGATCACCGATGCAGCCATCAGCACCAGGTTGAACACGAAAGCGCCGAGCGGCAGCGCGTTGAGCAGCAGCGTGCCGCCGACCACCAGCGCGGCCAGGATTGTCCAGACCGCGGCGAGTTCCATCTGGGTCGCCATCGGCGCGAATACCAGGATGGGGACGCACCAGACAAAGGCGATCAGGCTCGTCGCAGCGACCAGCTGAAGCACGAAACGGCGGGCGACATGATCGTGATTGACCATCCCGCTATGGCGGTACAGCACGGTGGGGAAGTAGAGCGAGGCACCCAGCATGCCCATCCATCCGGCCAGCTGCCAGAGCGGCACGAAACCGCTGAACAGCTGGCACACCATCAGGCCAAGCACCAGATTGGTTACCACGCGCAAGATGGCATAGCGGGCCAGTCCGGTATATTGGATCGCGCGGAAATGATCCCAGTCGCCCTCGGGAGGGTCGCACAGGCCGAGAAGGGCCATGACCGGCAGGTCGCGCGCAGTCGAGGGTTTGGCGGGGGGCTTGCTCACCCGGGCGACATAGCGAAACAAAGTTAGCGAACGGTAACTGGTAGAGCCGGTTTCGCTACCGGGGCGTGCGGGTATTTGAAGGATATGATCGGGGCACCTTGCCTGCAACCGGCGTTGATCCGCAGGTTGCAGGCCTTGGCGAACTGGCCTGCTGCCGCACTCGTGCGGCCGCGTCTCAGATCAGATGACGGCCAGCATGATGACGGCGCTGCTCACGAAGGCAGCGGCCAGATTGAATGCAATACGCATGACGAACTCCTGACAAACTATGGAATTGGCCGCGCAGACATCCTGCTCTCTGACACGCTATTTAGGTCATAAGTGCTGTCCTACAAGTGCAATTGATTCGGATGCACTTGCACAAAACGCAATTCAATCGTCCGCCAGAGCAGCGCGCGCTGCCTCCCAATTGCGTCCGTCGAACGCTTCGGTTTGCGCCTGGACGCCGTGCCCGTCGTCAAGGCAGCGATAATCGACCGACCAGCTGTCGGGGTGCGACCGAGGCTGGTAGAAGCTGCGGATTCCGCAGGTCCGGCAGAAGAGGTGCTCGGCAGCGCCGGTGCCGAAACGATAGCTGGTCAGCTGGTCCTTGCCAGAAATCAGCCGAAAATGGTCGTGCGGAACGATCATGTGCAGAAAGCCTGTCTTGGCGCACATCGAGCAGTTGCATGCGAGCAGCCTTACATGCGCCTCCACATCCGCCTCGAAGCGAACGGCACCGCAATGACAGCCCCCCTGCACCGTGACAGGAGGCCCGTGCTTCTCGCATTCAATCGACCGGTTCGACAAGCATCCGCGCCCTGATATCGTCTGGCCAGGCAATCGCGCTGGCCTTCACAAGGTCCATGCATACCAGAGTGGCCGAGGCCCGCAACCGCGTCTCCTCGCCGCAGCGCACGACATAGCGTACCGCGCAGGAGGATCGCCCGACCTTTTCTACCGCCAGATCGATCGACAGCAGGTCGCCCAGCCGGCTGGGTGCGGCAAAGTCCGCCTCCAGATGCACGGTGGGCACACCGATCTGCCGGTCGAGATGCATGGTCTTGAAATCGACCCCGACGATATCGGCGAAATATTGCTCGACTGCGGCGTTGAGCATCTCGAAATAGCGCGGATAGAAGACGATGCCCGCTGCGTCGACATGGGCGAAGCGCACCGGCAGTTGCAGCACCTGCATCAGCGTTCCTCCGACTGGTCGAGCGAGCCGCGCAGCACGGCGAGCAGTCTGTAGAGCTGGTTGCGATCATCTGCGCCGATCCCGGCGAACATCTCTTCGACCCAGCCGTGATGCTCGCGGGCGACGGTGGCGAAATGCGCGCGCCCCTCGTCGGTCATGGTGACGATCGAGCTGCGCCGGTCGTGCTCGGGCTTGCTCACCGATACATGGCCCAGCCTGGCCAGTTGCTGGACGACAGCGGTGACATTGCCGTTCGAGACCAGCAGCCGCTGCGACAGCTCGCTCATCGCCAGCCCGCCCGGCTCGCGCTCCAGCGCGGCGAGCACATCGAAGCGCGGCAGCGTGGTGTCGAACTGATCGGCCAGACGTCGCCGCAGCCGCTTTTCGGCGATGGTGGTGCAGCTGAGCAGCCGCAGCCAGAGGCGCAGATTGGGATTGGGCTGGGCTTCGGATGCGCTGTGCACGTCCTCCTCCTGCCCTGCCTGGAATGCCGTTGCCATCAGGCCTGCACCGTAACCGCGCGGCTGTTGCGGAGCAACTGTTCCTGCCCCAGCCGATAGGCATCGTGCGCGCGCAGCCCCTTATAGCCTGCCGCTGCCGCCGCGTGCAGCGTCCAGGCGGGGTCGGCCAGATGCGGGCGACCCAGCGCGACCAGATCGGCGCGGCCTGCCACCAGGATCGAGTTGATCTGGTCGGCATCGGTGATGTTGCCGGCGGTGATCGTCGGGCATCCCGCCTCGTTGCGCACCTGATCGGACAGCGGCGCCTGGTACATGCGGCCATAGACCGGGCGCGCCGCCGGCGAGGTCTCACCCGAGGACACGTCGATGATATCGGCACCGGCGGCCATGAACGCGCGTGCGATCTCGACCGCGTCCGCGCCGGTGATTCCGCCTGGCACCCAGTCGTGCGCCGAAATGCGGACCGAAAGCGGCTTGTCCTGCGGCCAGACCGCGCGAACCGCCTCGACCACCGAGAGCGGGAACACCAGCCGCGCTGCCAGATCACCACCAAAAGCATCGTCGCGATGATTGGTGAGCGGGCTGATGAAGCCGGACAGCAGATAGCCATGGCCTGCCTGGATCTCGACCAGATCGAACCCGGCGCGGTCGGCGCGCCGGGCTGCATCGACAAAGGCGGCGCGGATCGCATCCATGCCCGCAGCGTCGAGCGCGGCAGGCGTCGCATATCCTTCCGCCCAGGGTTCGGCGCTCGCGGCGACCAGCGGCCAGCCAGCATCGCCCAGAGGCTTCTCGCCCTGCGACGGCACCGATACCGCACCGCGCGCGCCGGCATGGCCGATCTGCACGCCGATCGCGCTGCCCGCCGCGTGCGCGAAGTCGACGATCGACGACCAGCCATCGGCCTGTTCGTCGGTCCACAGGCCCGGACACGCCGGCGTGATGCGACCTTCGGGAGCGACCGCGCACATTTCGGTCATCACCAGCCCTGCACCGCCCAGCGCGCGCGCGCCATAATGCACCAGGTGGAAGGCGCCGACCCGCCCCTGATCGTCGGCCTGATAGGTCAGCACCGGTGCGACGACGACGCGGTTGGCCAGCGTCAGACCACGCAGCCGGAAGGGCGTGAACATCGGCGGTGCCTGGGTGTCGCCGCCTGCCTGGCTTGCAAACCAGCTTTCGACCTCGGCCAACCATTGCGTATCGCGCAACGCCAGGTTCGCATGGCTCACCCTCTGCGAGCGGGTCATCAGCGAATAGCCGAACTGGATGGGCGGGAAATCGATATAGCGGTCGAGCGTCTCGAACCATTCGGTCGAATTGCGCGCCGCATTCTGGATCTTGAGCACCTCGATGCGGCGTTCCTGCTCATATTCACCCAGCGCCTCGGCCAGCGCCGCGCGCTGATCGAGCCCGGCGCGATCGAGCACTGCGGCGAGCTTGATCGCATCCTCGAGCGCGAGCTTGGTACCCGATCCGATCGAGAAATGCGCGGTATGTGCGGCATCGCCGAGCAGCACGATATTGTCGAACGACCAGCGATGGCACAGCACCCGGCGAAAATTGATCCAGGCCGCCGAGCCGCGCAGATGCGTGGCGTTGCTGATCAGCGGATGGCCCTTCAGATGCCGCGCAAAGAGCTTTTCGCAGGCCGCGCGCGCCTCGTCCGGCTCCATCCTGTCGAAGCCGAGCCCCGCCCAGGTGCTTTCCGAACATTCGACGATGAAGGTCGAGTGCGTATCATCGAAGCGATAGGCATGCGCCCAGACCCAGCCGGCCTCGGTCTTCTCGAAGATGAATTCGAACGCGTCGAACAGCCGCGTGGTGCCCAGCCAGATGAACTTGTTGGCACGCACCTGGATGTCGACATCGAACCGGTCGGCGTACAGATCGCGCACGCGGCTGTTGATGCCATCGGCCGCGACGATCAGGTCATAGCCGGTCCAGGCCTCGATCTCGGGCGAGAATTCGGTCTCGAACATCAGATTGACGCCGAGCTCGCGCGCCCGCTCCTGCAGGATCACCAGCAACCGCTTGCGCCCGATGCCGATAAAGCCATGCCCCCCGGAGCGGATGCGCTCGTCGCCGATCACCACATCGACATCGTCCCAGTGTGCAAAGCTGTCCGCGATCGTCGCGGCACTCACCGGATCGTTGGCGCGCAGATTGCCCAGCGTCTGGTCGGAAAAGACCACGCCCCAGCCGAACGTGTCGCCCGCCTTGTTGCGCTCGAACACGGTGATGTCGTGCGCAGGATCGCGCAGCTTCATCGAGATCGCGAAATACAGCCCCGCCGGTCCGCCGCCCAGGCACGCGATGCGCATCGCCATTATGCCGCCACCACATTGTGCCGCAGGCGGCCGATACCCTCGACCGCGCATTCGATGACGTCGCCGGGCCAGAGGAATTCCTGCGGCGTGCGGCCCGCGCCGACGCCTTCGGGCGTGCCGGTGGCGATGATATCGCCCGGCTCCAGCGTGATGCCGACCGAGATATCGGCGATCAGTTCATCGACCTTGAACAGCATCTTGGCGGTGTTCGACCGCTGCTTCTCGACGCCGTTGACGGTCAGCCACAGGTCCAGCGTCTGCGGATCGGGGATCTCGTCGGCGGTGACGATCACCGGACCCATCGGCGCATAGCCATCCTGACCCTTGGAATAGATCCACTGACCGGCGCGGCGGCAATCGCGCGCGCTGAAATCGATCAGCACCGTATAGCCGAACACATAGGCCAGAGCATCCTCGCGCGCGACGCGCTTGGCGCGCGTGCCGATGATCGCTGCCAGCTCGACCTCCCAGTCGAGCTGCTGCGTGACATTGGCATCATGCGGGATCGGGTCGCCGGGGCCGACAACGCTTGTCGGCGGCTTGGAAAAGATCACCGGCTGGCGCGGCAGATCGGGCGAGGTGTCCAAGGCGGCGGCGGACTCGGCGACATGGTCGATATAGTTGAGACCGATGCCGAAGACATTCTTGCGCGGCCGCGGGATCGGCGCGAGCAGCTTCACATTGGCAAGCGGAATCGCGGTGCCAAGAGGAAAGTCGCCGTCCAGCTCCTCCAGCAGCGCGCTGGCGATGCGAACGGCCTCCGGCCCCAGATCGATGAACTCGAGCATGGAGGAAGGCAGCGGCACACCGGTCGCTTCGCCGAGCAGCCGCAGATCGACCACCAGCCGATCGACGACCGCACCCAGCCGGGCAGGCGCTTCGACATCGGCGCGAAAGGTCACAAGACGCATGAATGAAATCCTTCGAACAGGGGGAGAAAAGGAGAGGAAATGTCAGCTGGCAATCGGCTGGTGGCCGCCATTTTCGGCCAGCGCTTCCTGCCGGTAGAGACCGAGTGCACGCATCACCGGCAGATCGTGGAACGAGAACAGGCACGCATCCTCGCTGTCCGAGGCGTTGCAATGTTCGTGGAACATCCAGCTGGGCACCACGAAGATGTCGCGTTCCTGCCAGTCGAAACGCTGGCCGTTGATGATCGAATGGCCCGAACCCTTGGCACACTGATAGACGAAATTGCCCACCTCGCGATGCGCGCGGGTGCGCTCGCCGGGACGCAGCATCTGGATCGACGCGCCGATGGTGGACATCACCGCGCCGCCGGTCAGCGGGTTCATGTAATCCATGTGCACGCCGTCATACGGGCTGCCATCGGTGACCCTGGCATAGCGCTGGAGCGCTTCATAGGTCGGTTCCCATTCGTATTTGAACAGCGGCGAATAGCGCTTTGACCAGTCCTGACCTGCCGGGCGCAGCCCCGCGCCGGCCCAGGTCGCGGTCGAATCGTCGACCGGATAGGTCACGGCCTGGTTGAGGTCCGGATGCACCTCGTAGAAATTGGCGTCGAGCGCGTTCATCAGCGGAATGTCGAGCCCGTCCTGCCAGATGCATGGCGTTCCACCCTCTGCAACACCATGCTCGTGCCATGTGCCGTTGGGCGTCAGCACGAAATCGTTGCGGCCTAGCGTCATCTTGTGCCCGTCGACATTGGTGAACGCGCCCTCGCCCTCCATGATGAAGCGCAGCGCCGAGGCCGAGTGGCGGTGGCTGGAGGCGCATTCGCCCGGCGCCATCACCTGCAGCCCCGAATAGAGCCACCCCACCGCGGCCACGACATCCTGCCGCGCCGGATTGGCGAGATAGACCACGCGCCGCCCGGCTTGTTCCGGCGTCACCAGTTCGAGCGCGCGCATCACCCGGTCGCGAAGGTCGTTGTAGCGCCAGATGATCGGGACCGAGGGCGAGGCGGGCTCCCAAGGCTCGATCTTGTTCGCGACGGTCCACAGCGCGCCGGTTCCCAGCTCCTCGAGTTCGCGATAATAGCGAACCAGCTCCGGCGTATCGGTGACATTGGCCCTGCCCGCCACATCCTCGCGATACTGGTCATAGGTCGATGCCATTGCCGATTCCTCCGCTCGAGATATTTGAAGGTTAAAACTTTAAGCTTGAAACGTCAACTGTCAGAGCTATTCTGGCGGCGAGAATTTTGGGAGAGGCGCGACGATGGCGAGATACAAGGCAGCGGTGGTTCAGGCGGCGGCGCATCCCTTCGACCCGATGGCGTCAGCGGAAAAGGCGGCAGCGCTGATCCACGAAGCGGCGGCTGCCGGTGCGCGGCTGGCGGTGTTTCCAGAGGCCTTTATCGGCACCTATCCCAAGGGCGCGTCGTTCGGCACGCCGGTTGGCATGCGCAAGCCCGAGGGTCGCCGCGACTTCCAGCGCTATCACGAAGGCGCGATCGCGCTGGATGGGCCCGAGGTCGCCGCGATTGCAGAAGCCACGGCAGAAACCGGGCTTTTCGTGGTGATCGGCGTGATCGAGCGCGACGGAGGTACGCTCTATTGCACCGCCTTGTTCTTCGACGGCGCGGCCGGGCTGGTCGCCAAGCATCGCAAGCTTATGCCCACGGGAGCCGAGCGGCTGATCTGGGGCTTTGGCGACGGATCGACCATGCCGGTGCTCGACACGCCGCTGGGCAACATCGGCGCGGTGATCTGCTGGGAGAATTACATGCCCGCGATGCGCATGGCGATGTACGCCAAGGGCATCTCGATCTGGTGCGCGCCCACGGCCGACGATCGCGACGGCTGGCTCGCCTCGATGCGGCATATCGCGCTCGAAGGGCGCACCTTCGTGCTTTCGGCCTGCCAGCACATCACCCGCGCCGCCTATCCGCAGGACTATGACTGCGCGCTGGGCGACGATCCATCCACCGTGCTGATGCGCGGCGGAAGCTGCATCATCGGTCCGCTGGGTGACGTGCTCGCCGGGCCTGATTATGCAGGCGAGACGATCCTCTATGCCGAGATCGACACCGAAGAAGTGGTGCGCGGCAAATATGATTTCGACGTGACCGGCCATTATGCCCGGCCCGACATTTTCAGCCTGACCGTCGACGAGCGCCCCAAATCCTGCGTCATCCGCACCGTCGAGGATTGAGCCGCATGGAATTCGATCTCCGCGCGCTCGAGGTTCCCAAGCGCTACAAGCTGCTCGCCTCGTCCATAACGCCGCGCCCGATCGCCTGGGTCACCAGCCGCTCGGCCGACGGAATCCACAACGCGGCGCCGTACAGCTTCTTCAACATGATGGGCTCCGATCCGCCGACCGTGGTGCTGGGCCTGATGCTGCGGCCCGAAGGCGGCCTGAAGGACAGCGCGGTCAATATCACCACCACCGGCGAATTCGTCATCAACCTGGTGGGCGAAGCCGATGCCGAGGCCATGAACCTCACCTGCATCGACGCGCCGCCCGAAGTCGACGAGTGCGCACTGGCAGGGCTCGAGCTGCTGCCCTCGCGGCTGGTCGGGCCGCCACGCATCGCCAGCGCGCCGGTCAGCCTGGAATGCCGAGTGCTGGAAACCGTCTATCCCGGCGGCGAGGGCGGCCAGGTGATCGTCATCGGCGAGGTGCTGATGGCGCATATCGCCGACCAGTTCGTGCTCGATGCCGACCGCTGCCATCTCGATACGCTCGCGATGGGGCTGATCGGCCGCGTCCACGGCGCGGGCTGGTATGTGCGGCTGACCGACCTTTTCCAGCTGGACAGGCCGGTCTGGCCCAAGGATGCGCCTGGCTCAGAAGCCTGAGCCGGCAGCCCCTCCCCCGCCCGCGATCCAGCGGTCGATCTTCGCCTCCAGCACCGCCATCGGCAGCGCGCCGGTGCCGAGCACCTGGTCGTGATAGTCACGGATGTCAAAGGCCTTGCCCAGCGCCTTGCGCGCGCGTTCGCGCAGCACCGCGATGCGGATCTCGCCGATCTTGTAGGAACAGGCCTGGCCCGGAGAGGCAATATAGCGGTCGATCTCCACCGCGACATCCTTGGGCGCCATCGAGGTATTGGCGAGCATGTAATCGATCGCCTGCTGCCGCTGCCAGTTCTTCGCGTGCAGCCCGGTATCGACCACCAGCCGCACCGCGCGCAGCATCTCCATGTCGAGATGCCCGAACCACTGCAGCGGATCGGTGAACATGCCGAGATCTCGCCCCAGCGACTCGGCATAGAGCCCCCAGCCCTCCGAATAGGCGGTCGACGATCCGAAGCGCAGGATCGGCGGCAGCGCCTCGTTCTCGCGCGCCAGGGTCAGCTGGAAATGATGGCCCGGAATGCCTTCGTGCAGCGTCAGCGTCTCCAGCGTCGGGATGGGCCGGGTGCCCAGCATCGCCATGTTGAAATAGAGTGTTCCCGGCGACACGCCATCGGCAGGGCCGGGCCGGTAATAGCCGGTGCCGCGCTGGTCGCCGAGCGCGGGCAGCGGCGCGACGCGGAACGGCGCCTTGGGCCGCCGGGCGAACAGCTTGGGGATGGCCGGCCAAATCTTCGCCTCGATCGCAGCGAAGCGCGCGAGCAGTTCCTCGGGAGTCTTGTAATAATATTGCGGATCGGTGCGGATATGCTCGAACAGCCCGGCAAGGTCGCCCTCGAAGCCGATGTCCTTGCGCGCCTGCTCCATCTCGCTGCGGATGCGTGCGACCTCCGACAGGCCGAGCGCATGGATCTCGTCTGCGCCAAGGCTCGTCGTCGTGTGCCGCGCCAGCTCCGCCGCATAAAGCCGCGCGCCATCGGGCATCGCCCCGCGCCCCGGCAGCGCGAGCGCCTTCGGCGCGTAATCGCTGGTAAGGAAATCGTGCCACAGCTGATAGCCGGGCAGGATACGCTGGCGTATCAGCGTGCGATAGGCGGCGGTCAGCCGCTCGCCATCGCTGGCCTTGACCGGATCGGGCATCCGCCGGATCGCCGCGAAAAACGGCGTGTCGTCGGGCGCGAGCGCCAGCATCGCATCGACCTGGCGCAGCACATTGGCGACCACGACCTGCGAATGGACATGGCCCGAAGCCAGCCCCTCGCGCAGCCGCACGATCGCGGTCTGCAGATAATCGGCAAAGCCGTCGAGTCGCTCCAGGCCGCGCTCGTAATCGGCGAGCGACTCGAAGCGCGCGCCGCCGCCCGAAACGAAATCGGCGACCTCGACATGCGGGCCGAACGAGGGGTCCAGCGCCAGTTGCCGCTTGATGACGAACAGCCCGCTGTCGAACAGGTTCAGCACCTCGCGGGTGCGATAGGCGAACACGTCATAGGCGATCGCGTCCTGCGGCGAGAGCGCCTTGCGATCGATCTGCTCGAGCGCCTGCTTCTGCGCCTGCTTGTTGGCGCGCAGCGTGTCGCCATAGGCATCGCCCAGCGGGTCGACATAGGCCGGGCCGCTGCTCTCGCCGCGCCGTTCGTCGGACAGCGGATCGAGCACAGCGTCGGCCGCATCGGCCTGTTCGAGCAGCGCGCGCAGCCTGGCCCCGGCATCGTTCGCCTGCGCCTGCAACGGCATGGCCGCCACCGCCCCCAGCGCGAGTCCGCCCGCCAGCGTGGTTCTGCGCGTCACTTCCAGTCCGTTGGTCGGCATGTCCTTGTCTCCCTGATGCGCCGATCCTCACCACAGCCGGCACAGATTCAAGCGCTGAGATCGGCAGAGCGCATTTGATCATACTGGCCATCCGGCGCCGAAATCGCGCGTTTACAACAATCTAATTTCATCACGGCGCTGGCTACCTTTCATATGTTGCGCCTGACGCAACGATTCGGATGTTTTTGCTGCATTGCACGAATGCGTCATTTGCGTGACGTTGCACGTATTCAAGGGGCTGCGGGGACAGGCATATGCGCTACCGGCGATGGATGATGGCGGCGATGGCAACGGCGGCGACGCTGATGCCACTGGCGACGGCGGGCGTGGTAGAGGCGCGCGAAGGCAAGATCATGGTCGACCAGGAGGTCAGCACCGAGGTGATCGCGCTGGTCGGCGGCAATGTCGTCGATGTCGACACCGGCAATGTCATGATGAACGCGGTCGTGATCGTTACCGGGGGGCGCATCAGCGCGGTGGGGCCTGCTGCCTCGACCACCATTCCGCCCGATGCCAAGCAGGTGTCGATGGCGGGCCGCTGGCTGATCCCCGGCCTGATGAACATGCACACGCATTACGGGCTCAAGCTGCCCGGTGCGGCAGGTGCGGCGCTGGTCAATGAGACCGACCCGCAACAGGTGCTGCGCATGGCGGGCAATGCGCGAAAGTCGCTGCTTGCCGGGGTCACCACCACGCGCTCGACCGGCGAGGATCATGGCAATGACTTCGCGCTACGCGCCGCGATAGAGCGCGGCGACGTGATCGGCCCGCGCATCCTGACCGCAGGCGAGATCATCGTGCCCACCGGCGGCCATGGCTCGCTGGAAGCCGATGGCCCCTATGGCCTGGCGACAGCGGTGCGCAAGCAGATCAAATATGGCGCGGACTGGATCAAGATCGCGATCTCGGGCGGCATTTCGGACACGCACGGCGCGATCGGCGCGGCGCCGATGACCGACGAGGAACTGTCCACGCTGATCGAGGTGGCGCATCGCAACGGCATTCCGGTGACCGCGCACAATGGCTCGGCCGAGGCGGCGCAGCAGGCGCTCAAGTTCGATATCGATTGCTTCGAGCACGGCTATTATCTCGACGATGCCGCGTTGCAGCTGATGAAGAAAAAGGGCGTGTGGCTGGTGCCGACCATCGTCGTCAGCCAGCCGGGCGCCAAGGAATTCTACAAGAAGATCGGATCGCCCGCCTGGTATCTCGCCCGCGTCGACAGCACCGGCAAGGAACATTGGGCGATGCTGCAAAAGGCGATCCGCCTGGGCGTCAACATCGCGCTGGGCACCGACCAGTTCCCGTTCGAGCCCAATGACGGCACCACAGCGACCGTCGCCGAGGCCGAGCTTTACGTGAAGGCGGGCATGACGCCGCTCCAGGCGCTGCGCTCGGGCACCACCGAGACCGCGCGGATGCTCAAGATCGACGACATGACCGGTCGTATCAAGCCGGGTCTGGCGGCGGACATCATCGCGGTGAACGCCAATCCCGTCGAGAACATCTCGGCGCTGCGCACCATCGATTTCGTGATGAAGGACGGCCGCATCTATCGCGACGACAAGACCGGCCTCATCGCACAATGAAGGGGATTTCCAAGATGACCATGATGACCAGACTGATCGCCGGGGCCGCACTGGCGCTCGTGCCCGCTCTGCCGGTGCTCGCTCCGGCGGCCATCGCCGCGCCCGTCGCTTCGGACGATCCGGTGTCGCAGATGTTCGTCTGGTGGAACGAGGCGTTCAAGACCCCCGGCGCGTTCAGCCCTGAGAATTTCCGCAAGCATTTCACCGAGGATGCGACGCTGGTGCTCGAGGGCAAGACCGTGATCAACGGCGTCGAAGGCTGGGCGAAGCATTTCCAGAAGATCCAGGCCGGTGGCGGCGATGTCGAGATCGTGGTGCCGTTCAAGGACATGTTCCGCGTTGGCGACCGGGTCTACACCTATCACGTCATTCGGTCGCGCCGGGACGGCAAGACCGCCTGCTCGCTGGCGGCGGGCCATGGCGTGATCCGCGACGGCAAGATCGCCTCGATCGTGCTGGTCCGCTCGGAGCTCGATCCGGCCAAGGGCCAGACGGATCCGCAATGCTGGACGCGCTGAACACATGACGGTTTCGGCGGAGCGACCCTAAAGGCGCCCGCCCAAATTCCAGGGGAATGAAAAACCATGTCGCCGGCTCCTGTTGGCGGCAGAAAAGGGGATATTGCCATGACGATTGCCACAACGACCGCCCATCTGCGCATGGGAACCGGCCTGATCGCGCTTGCCCTTTGCAGCATCGCGGCACCGGCGCTGGCGCAGGACGCCGCCCAGGCCGACGCGACCGAGACCGAAGCCAAGGACGAGATCATCGTGACGGCGCAGCGCCGCTCGCAGTCGATCCAGGACGTGCCGATCGCGATCACCGCGGTCACCGCGCAGACGCTGAAGGACCAGAACGTCCAGAGCGTCGAGGACTATTTCGCGCTGACGCCCAATGTCAGCTTCCAGACCAACGGATCGCGCGACCGCAAGGACCTGTCGATTCGCGGCATTTCCAACCAGCTCAACCCTTATGCCGATGTCCGCCAGTCGAGCTATGCCTTCTATATCGACGAGTTCAACGTCGCAGCAGGCACCAGCAACCCGCAGATCGTCGATCTAGAGCGGATCGAGGTGCTGCGCGGGCCGCAGGGCACCTATTTCGGCCGCAATGCGGTGGGCGGCGCGATCAACGTCATCACCAAGAAGCCGGTGCAGAACTGGGAAGGCGAGCTCGAGGCCGCCTATTCCAACTACGACACCTTCCGCGCGCAGGGCGTGCTGAACATTCCGGTGATCCCCGATCTGCTCGCGGTGCGCGCTTCCGCGCAATACGAAAAGAGCGACGGCTATATCCGCAACATCAACCCGATCGGCGGCGGCAACGACAGCAAGTTCTACACCGCGCGTGTCCAGGCGCGGCTGACCCCGACCGATCGGCTGACCTGGGATTTCGCCTATAGCTATTCGAACGAGGAAGTCGGCATGCGCAACGGCGTGCCGACCGGCGCGGTCACCGGCACCTGGGCGAGCGTCTATTACGGCGTCAACTACAACGCCACCGGCCGCACCACGACGATCACCGGCGCACCCGACGGCGTCGGCTTCTTCCCTCAAAATGACAACAAGGTGAACTTCAACCGGCCGCAGAATGTTGGCAGCACCTATCAGTATTTCAGCTCGCGCGCAGTATGGGATTTCGACGTCGCGACGCTGACCGGCGTGGTCGGCCATCTGACCTCGGACGTGTTCAACTTCGGCGATGTCGACGGCGGCAGCCCCGACTTTTTCTACGAGGACTTCTTCCTCAAGCGCAAATCGACCAGCGGTGAGCTTCGCCTGCAGTCGAACGGCAAGAACTTCCTCGACTGGAGCGTCGGCGCGTTCATCGGCCGCGATACCGGCACCACCGACCAGTCGACCTTCCACGGCCGCAACAGCCCGCTGTGCCCCGCCGGACGCGTCGGCAACTGCTCGGGGCTCGAGGTCACCGGGTTCGATTCCGACAGCACGACACGCTATTTCGCGATCTTCGGTGAGGCGACGCTGCATTTCACGCCCGAGCTTACCCTGGTGCTCGGCGGCCGTTATTCATGGGAAAAGACCCGCAACTTCGCCGAAAACCGGTCGAACCTCACCATCACTGGCGTCAACGACCGCACTGCGGACTTCGAGGACTTCTCGCCCAAGGCGACGCTGAGCTACAAGCCCAGCAATTCGCTGATGGTCTATGCGACCGCATCGCGCGGCTTCAAGTCGGGCGGCACACAGACCTCGAACAACGTCAACCTGTCCAACGATTTCGACCCCGAAACGCTGTGGAACTATGAGGTCGGCACCAAGTTCGACCTGTTCGACAACCGGGTGCGGGTCGACATTGCCGGCTTCTACATGGACTGGAAGAACGTCCAGCAGACCATCCGCTTCCAGTTCATCGATCCGGCGACCGGACTGCTGCGCGGCGTCAGCGGCATCGCCAATGCGGCGAGCGCGGAGAGCTATGGTATCGAGGGCAGCTTCGACGCCAAGATCACCGACAACTGGAAGCTCGGCGGCCAGGTCGGCTACAACAACACCAAGTTCAAGAGCTATCCCAACGCTCTGATCGACGGCATCGTCATCGACATTTCGGGCCGGCCGCTGGTCAATGCGCCCAAATGGACCTTCGGTGCGCAGACCCAATATACGCAGCCGCTGCGCGAAGGGCTCGACGCCTTCGTCCGCGCCGAATGGAGCTATCGCAGCTCGATGCTCTCCACCCCGCTCGCCTATCGCTATAGCGGCTTCCCGTTCATCTCGCCCAGCTATCACAATGTGAACCTGCGCGCGGGCATCGAGGGCGAAAAATGGCGTGCCACGGTGTTCGTCGAGAACCTTTTCGACGCGAAATATTTTGCCAACGCTTATGAAAAGGCCTTTTATTCGGGCGTTCAGGTGGAGCCCTCGTTCCAGAGCTATGGCATCATCCTGAGCTACAAGTTCTGAAGCAGGTACAAGGGGTTAAGGGGTTGCTGGCATGACGTTTGACAGGCGAAGCCTGTTGCTTTCCGGCATGGCAGGCGCGGTGGCAACCGCCCTGCCCGGCACCCTGGCCTGGGCCGCCAAGCCGCCGGGCAATCCCGATGAGGGATTCGCCCGGCTGCTGCGCCGCCACACCCATGCCTTTCTGCACCGCTCGCCCGAAGAGGCGACGAGTCTGGGCTATGATACCGGAGCCAATGCGTCGCTGCGCGCGCGGCTCGACGACCGTTCGCAGGCCGCGCGCGAGGCAGACCGCGCGGCCATCACGATCGCGCTGGCCGATCTCGACGAAATCGATGTCCTGGCGCTGTCGAAGCCTGCCCAGCTCGACCATGCGGTGGCGCGCTTCGTCTATGAAACGCTGGCCGATACGCTCGGCCGCTATGGCTATGTCGACGCCAATCTGCGGCCTAGCCCCTATATCGTCAGCCAGATGAACGGGGCCTATTACTGGCTGCCCGATTTCATCGGCGGAACGCATCCGCTGGAAAGCGCTGCCGATGTCGCGGCCTGGCACGACCGGCTGGCGGCGCTTGCGGTCGCGCTCGATCAGGAGACCGACCGGATCCGGATCGATGCCGCGGCCGGCGTCATCCCGCCCGGTTTCGTCATCGACCGCACGGTGCGCCAGATCGAGGCTTTGCGCGATGCGCCGCCGCGCACGTCATCGCTGATGGCCAAGGCGATCGCGCGCGCCGAGGCGGCGGGCCTCGGCGATATCGGCACCAGGGGCGAGGCGATCTTCGCCAAGGCGATCGCGCCTGCGCTAGGCCGTCAGGCGGAAACGCTCAAGGCGCTGCGGGCACAGTCGGTCGAGACCGCCGGATGCTGGCGGCTGCCCGATGGCGATGCCTATTATGCCAGCGCGCTGCGCGCCAACACCACCTCAACGATCGCGCCGGAGGAACTGCACCGCGAAGGGCTCGCCCAGTGCGCCGCGCTGATCGCCGAGATCGATGCCGGGCTGAAGGCGCAAGGCCTTTCCAAAGGCTCGGTGGGCGATCGGATCAAGGCGCTCAACGCCGATCCGCGCTTCACCGTGAGCGATGACGATGCGGGACGCGCTCAGATCATCAAGGCGGCCGAAGCCACGCTGACGCGGGTGCGCGAGCGGCTGGCGGGCGCGTTCAGCGCGGTCGAGATCGATCCGCTGGTGGTCCGGCGCATTCCGGTCGCGATCGAGAATGGCGCACCCGGGGCGTTCTATTCCGAGGGCATCGCGGGCCAGCCGGGCACCTATTCGCTCAACCTCAAGAACCCCGGCGAGCATCCGCTGTGGCGGCTGCCGACGCTAACACATCACGAGGGCATTCCCGGGCACCATTACCAGGCATCGGTGCTGCGCCATGGCAGCGCGCTGCCGCTGTTCCGCAAGGTCGTGCGCTTTTCCGCCTATACCGAAGGCTGGGCGCTCTATGCGCAGCAAGTGGCGGACGAACTCGGCGTGTACGAGGGCGACCCTTTCGGGCGCATCGGCTACCTTCAGTCCGAGCTGTTCCGCGCCGCGCGCATCGTCGTCGATACCGGCCTGCACCACAAGCGCTGGAGCCGCGAGGAAGCGGTGCAGTGGATGGTCGACAATGCAGGCGAAAGCCCCGAGAGCACCGATCGCGAGGTCGTGCGCTATGCCGTCTATCCCGGCCAGGCGTGCAGCTTCAAGGTCGGCGCGAACCGCATCGTCGCCGCGCGTGAGGCGGCGCGGGCACGGCTGGGCGCGAAGTTCGACATCCGCGGCTTCCACGATCTGGTGCTGCGCTCGGGCCCGGTGCCGATGGCGGTGCTCGAAGAGGCGGCTAGCCAATGGATGGCATGAGCTCTGCCCCACCGCGCAGATGGCATCTCGCACTGCTGCTGCTCCCTTTTCTGTGGCAGGTGGGCGCGGTGCCGCTGGTCAATGACATTGCCTGGCGGCCCTTCGGCCTGCCCTTTCCGATGGTGTGGCAGATGGCGGGCGTGCTGTTTGCGAGCGCCGTCATCGCGCTGGTCCGCGCGATCGACCTGAAGCGCGAGCAGCGCCGATGATCCTGGGCGTGACGCTGCTGGTCGTTCTGGGCACGATCATCGGAGCGGTGCTCTATGGCCGCGCGCAGAGCAAGGCGAGGTCGGTCGAGGACTGGGCGCTGGGCGGACGCCGCATGGGGACGCTGATCTTCTGGTTCCTCAATGCGGGCGAGATCTACACCACCTTCGCGGTGCTCGGCATATCGGGCTTTGCCTGGGCCTATGGCGCGCCGGCCCATCTCGCCTTCTGCTCGGTCTCGCTGTCCGCAGCGATCGGGTACTGGCTGATGCCGAAGATCTGGGCAGCAGGCCGCGCGCGGTCGCTCGTCACCCAGGCAGATTTCTTTGCCGATCACTATCGCGCGCGCTGGCTGGGCGTGGTCGTCGCGCTGGTCGGGATCGCCGCTTTGGTGGTCTATGTGCAGATCCAGATCACCGCGCTCGGCCTCATCCTGCGCATGACGCTCGGCACCGATGTCTCCCCCGGCATGGCGGCGGTGCTTGCGGCTGCGGCGATGCTGGCCTTCGTGTTCCTGGCAGGGCTGCGCTCCGCTGCCTTTGCTGCGGGCGTGAAGGACGTGCTGATGCTGGTGCTGGTCATCGCGCTCAGCGCCACCGTGGCGGGCATTGTCGGCGCCAGCTCGATGGCCGATGTCTATGCCCGCGCGCAGGATGCGTTTCCCGGCATCGGCAAGCTGCCGGGGCTGAAACGCGATAGCGGGCTGTCGACCACCTGGCTGATGACCTCGGCGCTCAATGTCGCGCTCGCCAACTGGATCTTCCCGCACATGTTCCAGCTGAGCTATTCGGCGGCGACCGAGGATGCGATCCGCCGCAACGCGATCTTCCAGCCGATCTATTCGCTGTCCTATTTCTTCATCATCCTGCTGGGCCTCGCAGCGCTGCTCGCGGGCACGATCCCCCCCGATGGCGATATCAACGCCGTGCTGCTGCAGTTCGTGTCCGATCGCTATCCGCCCTGGCTCGTCGGGCTGCTCGCGGGAACCGCCTGCCTGCTCGCGCTCGTGCCGGGATCGGTGCTGCTGCTCACTGCCGGATCGATCTTTGCGCGCAATGTCGTGAGCCCGCTCTATCCGGCTCTGAGCGATCGTGCCGGCCTGCTCGCCTCGCGGCTGTCGATGGTGGGCGCGGCGGCCATCGCGGTCTATCTGACGCTCGGCGGCAACCGCTCGCTGGTCGAGATCGGGCTGTCGGCCTATGGCGCGATCGGCCTGCTCGCGCCGGGCGTGTTCCTCGCCTTCCTCTGGCCGCGCACCAGCGCGGTTGCGGTCGCAGGCGGGCTGGTGGCAGGCTATGCGCTGCTC
This sequence comes from Blastomonas sp. 34TW, assembly GCF_059803595.1. NCBI lineage: Bacteria > Pseudomonadati > Pseudomonadota > Alphaproteobacteria > Sphingomonadales > Blastomonadaceae > Blastomonas > Blastomonas sp. 34TW. The sequence goes on along the minus strand of NZ_JAPFGW010000005.1, from coordinate 84,291 downwards.
GTCACGCCCATCGGCGAGGCCTGGATCGCCGAGACCTTCGTCGAATGGGAACCGGGCCTGGCCGCGATGGGCGCCGCTTTCATCGTCACTGTAGCGCTCAGCCTCGTCGCCCCGCGCCGCGCCGGTGCGCCCGACCCCCTGCCCCTCACCCCGCCCCTCGCCTCGCAAGGAGAAACCGCCTGATGACCGACGCGCCCGCCTTTCTCGCCGCCGACCATGTCTCGTTCACTGTGCCCGATCTCGAAGCGGCGATCGCCTTCTATGCCGACACGTTCGGCGCGCGCGAGCTGTTCCGCATGGGGCCGCTCGCGGCGGGCGAAATCCCGGCGATGCCCGATGGCCGCGACTGGATGGAGGCGCATGTCGGGGTCGCGGGCGCCACGCTGACGCTCGCTATGCTCGAGCTGGTCGGCAATCTGAACCTGCAGCTGGTGCAATATGATGCGCCCGGCGATCGCAACCCGGTTCCGCCGCGCAACTGCGATGCGGGCGGGCATCATCTCGCGCTGCGCGTCGACGATGTCGAGAAGGCCGCTGCCTATCTCGCCGCCAGGGGCTGCACCGTGCAGAATATCATCGAGATTTCCGAAGGACCGCTCGCGGGCAAGAAGAACCTCTATATCCGCGACCCCTTTGGCCACAGCCTCGAAATCGTCGATTGAAGGAGCCTGCCATGTCCAATACCCGCCTCAACCCGCCCTCGCTTTACGAAAGCACCGGCTTCGGCTTTTCCCACGCGACGGTGCAGGACGGCGGCAGGACCATCCACCTCGCCGGCCAGGTCGCCTGGGACAAGGACTGCAACGTCGTGGGTCCAGGCGATCTCGCCGCGCAGACCCGCCAGGCGCTCGCCAATCTCAAGGCCGTGCTGGAGGCTGCAGGTGCGACCCCGGCCGATGTCGTGCGGCTGCGCACCTATATCGTCGATCACAGCCCCGACAAGCTGGGCGTGGTGCTGCCCGAGATCGGTGCATTCTACGATGGGGGCGTGCCTGCACCCAACACGCTGATCGGCGTCGCGGCGCTCGCCATGCCCGATTTCCTGATCGAGATCGAGGCGACCGCAGCGATCGGCTGACCGCCCTTGTCGATCTGGTCGGACGTCAGTCGATCAGATCGGCAATCGCCACCGGACGCGCCGGGAAGCGGGCGGTAAAGCCGCCGCCCGGCGCCGCCCCATGTTCGGCGAGCAGCGCGCGCACCGCATGCTCGCACGACCGGCCCTGGCACACGCCCATGCCTGCGCGCGACACGAGCTTGAGTGCGCTTGCATCCTCGGGCCCTGCAGTCGCCCTGATCGCGCGGATCAGCGCACCGCGCGTCACATCCTCGCAGCGGCACAGGATCGTGGCATCGTCGGCGAGCCCCGCGATCGCCGCGCGCGGATCGGCGATGCGGGCGAGCAGATCGGCAAAGCGCTGCAATTTCGCCAGTTCGCGACGGGTCGGCGCGGCGCGCATCTCTGCCTCGCTTTCGCTCAGCAACCCATCGGCCAGAAGAATCCCTATCGCCGCCAGCCGCCCTTCGCGCAGCGCGATCTCTGCCCCGGCCACCCCGGTCGTCTCGCCCGCCGCGCTGAGGCCTTGCACACTGCTGCGCTGCCAGCGATCAACCTTGGCCGCGATACCGCCGGTGCGCTCGCAGCGCTGCATCGCGCAGCCCGCCTGACGCGGCAGATCGGCCTGGGGCAGGAATCCGTAACCGGTGGCGAGCACATCGCAGGCGATTCTGCTGCCATCGGCGAATTCCGCCGCCTCGAGCCGCTCGCTGCCGATCGCGCGGACCAGCCGCTGCCCGAAGCGCACAGGCACGCCCGCGCGCCGCAAGTTCGCAAAGGCCGCAGCGGCATCGCGAAACGGGCGCAAGTTGCCGAGCGGCAGCAGCGGATCGCGCAGCAGCTGGCCCGCCATCGCACCCAGCCCTTGCGCGAAATGCACGCCGGCGACATCGGCCCCGGCCTTGCGCAGCTGATCGGCGACGAGCAGTTGCAGCGGATGCGTGCCCGCCAGCACGAAGCGCTTGCCCGGCACGACCTGCTGGCTCTTGAGGAACGCCTGCACCCCGCCCGCGCTCATCACGCCGGGGAGCGTCCAGCCGGGAAAGGCGGTGGGCATGTCATAGCAACCCGCCGCGACCAGCACGCGGCGCGCCAGGATCGTCAGCCGTCCGTCGCGGCCCGTTGCCAATAGCTCAAAGCGATCCGGCTGTCGGAACAGCCCCAGCACCGAAACCCCGCCGCGCCAGTCGAGCCCGTCCAGCGCCTCGCTGCGGTGGAGCTGCGCCTTGAGATCGTCATAGGTCGCGCCGGGCAGCCAGTCGCGCACGCCTAGCGTCGCAGGCGGCTGGCGCAGGATCTGCCCGCCCATCCGGGGCTGCTCGTCGAGCACGACGACGCCGAGGCCCGCCGCACAGGCGATCTCGGCTGCTGCCTGTCCGGCAGGACCACCGCCGATGATGGCCAGGTCGAACATCTCGCTCATCCGCGCCGCACCTCCATGCCGGGCTCGACCGGAACCAGGCAGGCCCGCAGCCGCCTTGCCGTTCGCCCCGGCACATCCACCGTCACGAAGCATTCGCCGCAGGTTCCCATGTTGCAGAACATGCCGCGCGCCTGGCCCTCCAGATCGGCGCGGAACACCGGCTTGTCCGCCGCGAGCAGCGCCGAGGCGAGCATCTCGCCGGGCAGTGCGGTCACCTCCGCGCCATCGACGCGGATGAGGATCGGCTCGGGATGGTGGCTGGCGATCCGGTGGCTCATCCCATGAACCCGTTCAGATGATCGAACCGGTCGGGGCTGAACAGCGCGAGTTCGCCGTCGCCGCCACACTCGCCCGCCATTTCGGCGGCGAGCAGCCGCGCGAAGGTCGGCCCCAGGGTGAAGCCCGATCCGCCTGCTGCGACATAGAGGCCGGGCACCCGGCTCACCGCACCGACCAGCGGCAGCTGATCCGCAGTCAATGCGACGATGCCCGTCCAGCTGCGGATGATGTTGAGCGCGGCGACGCCCGGCACGGTATCGGCCGCTGCCTTGAGGTTCGCGCGCAACGCCTCGGGATTGATCGTCGCGGGCCGCGAAAGGTCGAAGCCCGTGTCGGCGCGCTGCAACCGCGAGGCCCAGCCGCCGCCGATCAGGATGTTGCCGCTTTCGGCCTGTTTCATCGACAGTCGCCGCCCGACATGCTGCACCAGATGGCCGATCATCGGTGCGGTCCGCTCGGTCGCGGTCATCGTCAGCCCTGCCGGGAAGACCGGCAGGTGTAGATTGAACAGCACGCCGGTCCTCATGGTTGCAGCGCCGGTGGCGAGCAGCACGCGGTCGGCGCGGACCTGCTCGCGCCCCTCGCCACTGGCCAATGTGACCTGAAAGCCGCTTGCCGACCGGCCGACATCGGCGAGCCGTGTGTGTGAGCGCACCTCAGCGCCGCTTTCGATCGCGCGCGCGGCGAGCAGCCGGGTGATGGTGCGCGGGTTGGCATGGCCTTCATCGGCGAGCCAGGTGGCGGCGCGGATGCCGGGTGACAGATAGGGCGCGATCGCGGCCACGCCGGCGCTATCGAGCAACTCGGTCGGCACGCCGAATTCCGCCTCGCGCGCGGCCTTGCGCTCGATCAGCGCCACCTCGGCATCGCTCTCGGCGACCATCAGCCCGCCATGCATGACGATCTCCATCGCCGGGCCGAACTGCTGATCGAGCGCACGCCAGTCCTGGATGGCGAGCCGGTTGAGCGCGAGCACCCGGCTCGCCTGCTCGGCCAGCGCGGGCCCGTTCTCGAGAAAGCGCCGTTCGATCTGGAAATGCAGCGAGCCCGCATTCTGGCCCGAGGCCCCGCCATTGAGTTCGCCCGCCTCGACCAGCATGACGCTGGCCCCACGCTCCGCCAGATACCAGGCGGTGGCGCAGCCGGTCAATCCGCCGCCGACGATGAGAACATCGAGAGCGGTCATCCGCTCACAGCTTGCCGGCCTGGCGCAGCGTCGCTTCCACCTGGGCACGGCCATGCGCGTCGACATCGATCAGCGGCGCACGCACCCCGCCCACCGGCATGCCGAGCGCGGCAAAGGCGGCCTTGAGCACGGCCGGGCCCGAGCCGAACCGGCCTACCAGATCGGGCGTGTACCACTGGTCGAGGATCATCCGGTCCTTCGCCCCGCAAGCGCGCGCGGCATCGAGGTTTCCGGCCCAGAGATGGTTGTAGAAATCGGGCTGGTCGCGGCCGAGCACGCCGCCCGCGCCCATCGTGCCATCGCCACCGGCGCCGTTCAGCAGGGTCAGTCCGTGTTCGTCCATCGCGAAGCCGAAGATACGCACAGTTTCGCGCAACATGAAGAAGGTCTTGACGAAAAGATCGAGCCTGCCGGTCGATTGCTTGAGCGCGACCACGCCGTCCAGCCCGGCAATCCGCGCCAGCAGCTCGGGCGGCATGTCGATGCCCGTACCGGGCGGCCAATTATAGACGCAGATCGGCAGCACATTGGCGTCCGACACGGTCTTGTAGAACCGGAACAGCTCCTCTTCCGACGGGCGGACATAAGGCGGCGGGGTCAGCAATATGCCATCGAAGCCGCAATCGCGGGCATGGCGGGCAAGTTCGATGCTGTCCTGCGGCGTGAAGCTGGTGCAGCCTGCAATGATCGGCAACCGGCCCTTCATCTGCGCGCCGACCAGCGAGAACAGGTCGCGCCGCTCGGCAGGCGAGAGGCTGGTCCATTCGCCGGTGGTGCCGCCGATCACCAGGCCGTGCATCCCCTCGGCCAGCAGCCATTCCAGATACGCGCCCAGCCGCTGCGGATCGAGCGCGCCATCATCGCTGAACGGCGTCACGATGGCGGGCAGATAACCCCGCCAGTTCACTCTCGACCGCTTGTCTGCCACCTTCGGCAACTCCCCCAGGAAATTGTGTTCTCGTCACCCTGCGCCGATGTCTTGTGCTTCATCAATAGCAACGCAGGCCAATTGTCATTGCGTATCAGGCAACACTAAGCGACAAGCTTTCCATGCCCCATCGGCTCTAGGGAATGATCCATGTCCGATATAGCATTGCGTTACCTCTACGAAACCGTGATGGCCGGGTCGATGCGCGCCGCAGGCGACCGGCTGGGCGTGGCCGCCTCGTCGATCAGCCGCCAGGTTGCGCAGCTGGAGCTCGAATATGGCATGCCGCTGTTCGAGCGCGGCCGCCGCACGATCCAGCTGACCCAGGCGGGCGAGCTGGCGATCGAGCATTACCGTTCGCTGATGGCCAGCCGCGAATCGCTCTCGATGCGAATGGAAGAATTGCGCGAGGCACGCACCGGCATGGTCAGCCTGGGCGTGGGCGAGGGCTTTCTCGGCCCCTTTTTCAACCAGTTGATTGACCGCTTCCACCGCGAGCACCCGCAGGTGCAGGTGCTGAGCAACGTGACCTCGTCCACCGCGATCGTGCGCAGCGTGCTCGCGGACGAGGCGCATTTCGGGCTGGTGCTCTACACCCCGGCCGAACCCAATATCCGCGTACGCATTTCGGTCAACGAACCGCTGCGCGTCATGGTCGCGCCGGCGCATCCGCTGGCAGGCATGGCGCGCGTCTCGCTCGCCGATCTGGTGCAGCACCCGATCTGTCTGGGGCCGGAGGATTTCCTCATCCGCCAGCTGCTGCGCACCGCCGAAGCGCGACAGCGGCTGTTCCTGGAGCCGGCGATCGTCATCAACTCGATCCAGGCAATGCGCGATCTGGCGGCAACGGGCAGCGTCACCACTGTGCTGCCCGAATTTTCCGCGCGGCCAGAGATTTCCGACGGGCGGCTGCTCGCCATCCCGCTCGACGAGACGATCGACACGGTCACGGTCAGCCTGATCACGCGGATCGGCCGTCAGCTCGAAAGCGCACCGCGAAGGCTGCTCACCGCGTTCGAATCGGGCATGGCGCGATGGGCGGCCACCGCCAGCCGCTAGGGCTCCACCGTCACTCCACGGTAACGGATTTCGCGAGGTTCCTGGGCTGATCGACATCGGTGCCCTTGGCGACGGCGACGTGATAGGCGAGCAGCTGCACAGGCACGGCATAGACCAAAGGCGCGATCAGCGGGTGCACGCTGGGCATCTCGATCGTTGCGAGGCACCCCTCACCCGCTTCCGCCAGGCCGTCTGCGTCAGAGATCAGCACCACCTTGCCGCCGCGCGCGCGGACCTCCTGCATGTTGCTCACGGTCTTCTCGAACAGCGGACCCGAAGGCGCGATGACGATGATCGGTACCGCTTCGTCGATCAAGGCGATTGGTCCGTGCTTCATCTCGCCCGCGGCATAGCCTTCGGCATGGATATAGCTGATTTCCTTGAGCTTGAGCGCGCCTTCGAGCGCCAGCGCATAATCGGGGCCGCGGCCCAGATACAGCACGTCGCGCGCCTGCGCGATGGTGTGCGCCATCGCCTCGATCTCGGCATCGTGCGCCAGCGCGGCGTTAATCGCGGCAGGCGCCTCGATCAGGTGCCGCACGATCTCGGCCTCTTCCGCCGCATCGAGCCTGCCCTTGGCGCGCGCAAGGTTGACCGCCAGCGCCGCCATCACCGCCAGCTGGCAGGTGAACGCCTTGGTCGAGGCAACGCCGATCTCGGGCCCGGCATGCGTCGGCAGCAGCAGATCGACCTCGCGCGCCATCGAGCTGGTCGGCACGTTGATGATGCCGGCCGTGGTCACGCCACCCGCCTTCATGTGGCGCAAGGCCGCCAGCGTGTCGGCCGTCTCGCCCGATTGCGAGACGACCACGCCCAGCATGTTCGGCGTCAGCACGGGGTCGCGATAGCGGAACTCCGAAGCGACATCGACCTCGACCGGAACGCGTGCGAGTTGCTCGATCCAGTATTTGCCGATCAGCCCGACATAGGAGGCGGTGCCGCAGGCGATGATCGTCACCCGCTCGATATCCGAAAGCGCGAAGTCCATCTGCGGCAGCGCCACCTGCTGCTCGACCGAGCGGATATAGCTCTGCAGCGTCTGCGCCACGACCACCGGCTGCTCGAAGATTTCCTTCTGCATGAAATGGCGGTGATTGCCCTTGTCGATGAGCGCTCCGGTGACGCCCGACAGGGTGATCTCGCGCTCGACCGGCTGGTTGTCGGCATCATAGACCTGCGCGCCCTCACGGGTCAGTACGACCCAGTCGCCCTCTTCCAGATAGGCGATGCGCTGGGTCAGCGGTGCGAGCGCCAGCGCGTCCGATCCCAGATAGGTCTCATCCTCGCCATAGCCGAGCACGAGCGGCGATCCCAGACGCGCGCCGATCAGCAGATCGGGATGCTGGCGAAAGGCAATGGCGAGCGCAAACGCGCCGCGCAGTTGCGGCAACACCGCCTTGACCGCATCCTGCGGGCTGTCGCCCGCCTCGATCCGCTCGCTCACCAGATGCGCGACGACCTCGGTATCGGTCTCGCTCTCGAAGGTACGGCCGCGTGCGATCAGTTCATCGCGCAGCGATTTGAAGTTCTCGATGATGCCATTGTGCACCAGCGCCACCTCGCCGGTCGCATGCGGGTGCGCATTGGCGGTGGTCGGCGCGCCATGCGTTGCCCAGCGGGTGTGCGCGATACCGACATGGCCGGGTGCCGGATCGCGCGCGAGCACGTCGACCAGGTTGCGCAGCTTGCCCTCGGCGCGCCGCCGCACCAGCTGGCCATCGTGCACCGTGCAGACCCCGGCCGAATCATAACCGCGATATTCCATGCGCTTCAGGCCATCGACCAGATCGCCCACAACGTCACGACGGGCGAGAATTCCAACGATACCACACATTTACGATGGGCCTTTCAAAGCAGATAGGGAACGCGGATGCCCGGCATCTCTGCCGGGAAGTCCTTGGTATTTCGTGTAATCAGGATCGCCCCGTTCACCTGAGCGGTCGCCAGGATATAGGCGTCCATCAGCTTCATCCTGGTGCGAAAACGGATATCGGCTGCCGCGGAGGCGATACGCTGATCGATTTCGACCACGTCGAACGGCGACAACAGATGACGAATGGTATCGCGTTTTTCCAGCGGTTCGCCTGCCAGCACTTCGGTCCAGACGATCCTGCTGATCCGGTGATGGCGATAGCGCGACAGCTCCGAAATGGCTGGCGTTCTGTCCTTCAACCAGTCGATGAGGATGTTCGTATCAAAAAAAGGATCGGACACGGATCAGATATCATCATAGCTGCGGCGGTCTTCGCGCATGGCGCGCTGATATTCGACCGCGTCGCCGATATCATCGCGATCTTTCCAGTAGCCCGCACCGCGCTGAATCCAGCTGCGGTCATCCCCGTTCTGAACCAGATACAGCTTCACCGCCTCGCGAATGGTGGCTGCCCGCGACGTACTGCTCTTCGCCGCAATCGCATCGAGCTTCTCGATATCTTCGTCGGGGATTTCGGTCAGTATGCGCATGCGATCGTCATCTCCAGAACGGCGATGATATACTGATATCATATCATGATATCATGTCAAGGCATGGCGCACTGGCCAAACCGGGTGGCCGAAGTGATTACCCCACCAGATATTTCGCAAGCAACCACGCGCCACACCGTCAACACGATGCCAGCAAGCAACACCAAGCACGCCACAAAAACCGGGAAGAGCGGATGCCCCCTCACTTCCCCTCGCGCTTCTTCTTGCGCATCGCGTCGTGAAAGCGGTCGGCCCAGCCGGGCTTGACCAGCTGCTCGGCGCGGACCAGGCGCAACTCGCCATCGGCGACGTCGCGCGACACCGCGCTGCCCGCTGCCACGATCGCATCGCGGCCGATCCTGACCGGGGCGATCAGCGCGCTGTTCGATCCGATGAACGCGTTTTCGCCAATGACGGTCTGGTATTTGAAATAGCCGTCATAATTGCAGGTGATCGTGCCCGCGCCGATATTGGCGTTCGCGCCGACCGTGGCATCGCCCAGATAGGTCAGATGGTTCGCCTTGGCCCCCGGCCCCAGCACCGCCTTCTTCATCTCGACGAAATTGCCGACCTTCGCGCCTTCACGCATGTCCGCGCCGGGGCGGAGCCGCGCGAACGGGCCGACGGTGCAGCCGCTGGCGATGGTCGCCCCTTCGATATGGCTGAAGGCGTGGATCACCACATTGTCGGCGATGGTCACGCCGGGGCCGAACACGACATTGGGCTCGATCACGACATCGCGCCCGACAACGGTATCATGTGCGAACCACACGGTTTCAGGCGCGATCAGGCTTGCGCCATCAGCCATCGCCTGCGCCCGTCGACGGGCCTGCCAGATGCTTTCGGCTTCCGCCAGTTCGGCGCGGCTGTTGATGCCGATCAGTTCGTCGGGATCGGTCTCGACCACCACCGCCCTGTCGCCATCGGCCAGCGCCAGCATGATGATGTCGGGCAGATAATATTCACCCGCCGCATTGTCGTTGCCGACGCGTTCGAGCAGCGGCCAAAGATCGGTGGTGCGCACGGCGGTAACGCCCGAATTGCACAGCCTGACCGCGCGCTCGGCATCGGTCGCGTCCTTGAACTCGACCATTTTCGAGATCGAACCTGTGGCATCGGCGATGATCCGGCCATAGGCCTTGGCGTCCTCAGGCACGAAGCCCAGCACCGCGACACGTGGGCCATCTTCGGCGAGCAACCGGTCGCTGAGCCTGGCAATGGTCTCAGGGCGCAGAAAAGGCGTATCGCCGAAACAGACGATCGCGATGCCGTCGAACCCCGCCAATGCATGCTTTGCCTGCAATGCGGCATGCGCCGTACCAAGCTGTTCGGCCTGATGCGCTATGTCCACACCGCGCGGCGCGACCGAGGCCTCCACCTGTTCGCGACGCGCCCCCACCACGACCACCTGGCGAGCGGCCCCCGCCGCCTCCAGGCTGTCTAGCAGATGATGCAGCATGGGTTGCCCTGCTATCGGATGGAGCACCTTGTGCAGCTCCGATTTCATGCGCGTTCCCTGGCCCGCTGCCAGAATGATTGCTGCCAGCGGCTGCTCAGCCATTTCGTAACGTTCTCCGCGTTTCCCAAAGCAGATCGTGTTTACCCTTGGCACGAACTGCTTGCATCCGCCACCTTTTTCGGGCGATGCACTGCCCCATGACAGACTTTCCCTACCAAATCATTGGCTTTGATCTCGATGGTACGCTGCTCGATACCAGCCCCGAACTGACCGTTTCGGTCAATCACACGCTGGGCCTCGCCGGCTTGCCGCCGCTGACCCAGGAAGAGATCAAACCGATGGTGGGGCTGGGTGCCAAGCATATGCTGCAGGTGGGGCTCGAGCGTGCCGGCAACAGTGATCCCCAAGCGCTGCGCGAATATCTGCCGATCCTGCTCGACCATTATGGCGAGAATCTAGGCAGCGGCTCCCCGCCTTATCCCGGCCTGCTCGATTGCATGGCGCGTTTCGATGCGATGGGCGTGAAAATGACCATCGTCACCAACAAGTATGAGCGGTTCGCGGTGAAGCTGCTCAGCGAAGTCGGGCTGATCGACCGGTTCGCCTGCGTGATCGGCGGCGATACCATGGGCAAGGGCAAGTCCAAGCCAGACCGTGCGCCGATCGACGAGATGATCCGACGCTGTGGCGGCGAGCCGGGGTCGACGCCGGCGGCGTTCATCGGCGACAGCATCTATGACGTGATGGCCGCGCACAACGCCGGCATTCCGTGCGTCGCGGTCAGCTTCGGCTTCCTGCACCAGCCGGTGGACGAACTGGGCGCGGATGCGATCATCGACCATTATGACGAGTTCATCCCCACGCTGGAGCGGATTGCGGCGAAATAGGCCGTTCAGTATCGGACCCTGCCGTTTGTCCCGAGCGAAGTCGAGGGACGTGATCGCAACCGTTCAAACATGGGTCCCTCGACTTCGCTCGGGACAAACGAAGATTTTTGCCTACTCGCGGAGGTGCAGTCTACCCGCGATGCCCCTTGCGCCATTTGGTCCACAGATGGCGCGCCAGCATCGCCGGCGGCATGCGCAGCAGGTGCGAGCGGATATAGAAGCCCTGGCGCGTCAGCTTGCGCGTCTTGCGCCCCCAGCCATCGACCGCAGTGATCCGCCGCAGGAAGAGCGCGTCGGCAACGCCCGGGCGGATCGGCCAGATTGCCGGAGTGCCGAACAGCCGGTGTGCCAGACGCAGCGCGCGCGCCACGGGCGCGATCAACTGGTGCAGTCGCGCCCGTTCCGTTAGCCGGTCCGCGAAACCGGCGTCCTCGGCGACAAACTGCCGCACCAGCCGGTCGATGTCCCACAGGTTACGCATCCCGCCCGACAGGTCGCCATCGGCGATCAGATGCGCTGCCGCATGGCAGATCATGTCCGCAGGCGAGAGCACGTATAGACCCGACGACAGCTTCCGCGCATCGGCGATCAGCGCCGCGGCATCGGGCTTCGGCCCGGCGGTCAGCGGCAGGATGGTGTGGTGCACGTCGATCATCCGGTCGCGCTCGCCATGGATCAGCGGCGGCAGCTCGTGCATCCATTGCCGGTAATAGGCATCGTCATAGGGATCGGGCTTGACCCATTCCCAGCCCGCCTGCAGCAACGACGCCTCGACCTGATCGAGCCCTTCGCGCGCGACGAGAATGTCGAGATCGCCGATCGACCGCCCCATGGCGGCATCCAGCCCGGCAGCGGCAAAGGCGGTGCCCTTGAGCAGAATGACGCGACCCGGATAGCCGGCCAGCGCCATCTGCGCGCATTCGGCTTCCCACAAGGCCTGGCGCAGCCCGGCCTGGTTGGAAAGCCGCACATCGGCAAGCACCCGCGCCGTGGGGAAAGGCACTGGCTGGTCGGCCATGATCTCGGCCAGCGTTCCGATCAGCGACAGCGCACGGGCAGTGGACAGCAGCCGCGTCCAGCCGGCGGCATCGAGCCGGGCGACCGATGCGGGATCGGTGAGCGCGCGCGCAACCGACCAGCCGTCGATCATGCCGCTGCGGCCGCCCCGTCTCCAAACTGGCCCCCCATTCTGGCCCCCTGTTCGGACCAGAGTCGTTCGACCAGTTCGACACCCTCGTCGCCGGTGGCATAGTCGATCGCGCAGGCGGGAACCGAGCGCACGAAGCCGGTAAGCGCATCGAAGCCGCGCTCGCCCAAAGCGACATAATTGGTCGACGCCTGGGTCAGGCGCACGAAGCTCTCCGCCTCGTCCATGCGGCGCACCGCGCGAGGGAAGCCGAAGCGCGGGAAGAGCAGCAGGCCAGGCCTTGTCTCGCGCGCCATCTGCTCGATCCATTCGGTGCGCGGGCGCAGGTGGCGGATGGTGCCCTTGGGCGTATCGCGCAGCACCGGGCCGAAGCGCGTCTCGTCATCGACCTCGCGCTCCATCGCTGCGATCGCCTGGTTCTTGAGGCTCACCGGGCGCGGAAACGGCGCGATATTGCCGCTATCGGGATCGAGCAGGACGAATTCGTCGCCGAGGAAGCGCCAGCCGCGTTCGGCGAGCAGCGCCGACAGCGTCGACTTTCCCGCGCCCGACAGCCCGGTCATCACGACAGCCCGGCCCTGACGCGACACGGCGCTGGCGTGAAGCAGCAGATGCCGCCGCCAGCCCAGCGCCATTTGCAGGTTCATCGCCATTTCCGCTGCAAGCAGCCCCTGTTCCAGCGGCAATGGCAGCGCATCAGGTAGCGTGAAATCGCCCGCAATGGCGACCTGCGGGCGGACATAGCGGCGCAGCGCGGATGTTGCCTGCAGCCGCACCGTGAAATCGGGCACCACCTCTTCCATCGGATAGTCGGCATATAGCGCGCGCAGCTGATCGATCGGCGCGCGCCAATCGCTGCCGATGCGGAATCGGGCCGGTCCGACAGTGATGAAACAGGCATGGCGCATGGCAAGTGCCATATCGTTTGCGGCCCTGCGGACAAAATGGAAACGGGGGCCTATGCCCTCGAGCGATGCGGATTTACATCGCGCTGATGCAAGTGTGTCACGCCTGCGCGCGCACGCGCACCAGTCCCAGCGCGGCAAGCTCTGCCAGCCGCTCACCAAGTACCGTTTCGGGACGCTCCTGCGGGTCGTCACCGAGCAGATCGAATCGCCTGGCGATCTGCGCGACGAGCCGCTCAGCTGTGACAAATGTGCCTGCTCCGACAGCATCCAGCGCATCGAGCAGTTCGGGCACGGGTTCGGCCAGCAGATGCGTGATGCCCGAAGGCGCGTGATAGATCGCCTCCAGCCCGCCGAGCCTTACGCGCTTGAGCGCATGGCCGGGCAAGGCAGCATAGGCACGCTCGCTCACCGCCTGCGCCTCGGGTCAGCGGCGCGGCATCTGCAGCGAAGCATAGCAGGTAAAGCCGCTCTGCCCGTTCTGCAGCTTGCGGATATAGTTGAGATAAGCCTGCGACTGTTCGCGCGTGGTGCCCGGCAGGTTGCTGCCCTGCAGCGCCTTGCGCACCTCTTCCCCGGTAAAGTCGCGCGGCGACGGCGGAAAGGCGCCAGGCGTGTCGGGCGTCACCAGCTTGCCGGTGGGGTCGATATACATGCCCTTGCCGCGCTCGGGCACCGGGATCTGGCAGTTGAGCACCGATCCTGCGGTCTGTGCCAGCGCGGGGCGGATGCTGACCACGGCCGATGTGGCGACGGCCCCGATCAGCAGCGTCCTGCGGGCCGCATCGACAGGCGCAGGTCCAACACCCGAATCGCTGGGGGTGGAGCCATCCATGTTGCTGTCGTCAGCGTGCATCTTCATCGTCCCAAACGCGCAAAATCGCAGCGCAAATATCGGCCGAAAAGACTAAAGACCCGTCACCGGCGCAAAGGCAAGGCCTTTGATCGGCTGTCCTTTGCCGGGACAAGGCAAGCCACCGCCATGAAAATGCGCACCGCCCCGATCATCGATGGCGCGGCCCAGCCAAGGCTGGTATAGCCCGCGCGACATGGGACAGGCCAGCGGAACGGGACTGAACGGCGGCCGCTTCCTCCTCGCGACAGCAGTGCTGGGCGCAGGGGTCGCGATCAGCCAGTTCGGCACAAACGGCATGGAGCAGGCGATGATCTGCTTCGCCGCAGGCATCGTTGCGATCGTCATCATGGCCGACCTTTCGAGCCCGGCCAAGCACAACCCCCAGGCCGCCGCCCCGATCCGCGAGCCCGAGGTCAAGCCGATCAGCCAGCATCGCGATTTTACCAGCTTTATCGACGGGCTGGCCGACCCGGTGCTGGTGCTGACCGGCACCAATGTCCGCCGCGCCAACAGCGCCGCGCGCAAGCTGCTGGGCGAATATTGCGTCGGCGAGGATATCCGCCTGGTCATCCGCCATCCGGCAGCGGCCGATCTGCTGGCAGAGGCGAGCCTGGCCAATGAAGGGCCGATCCAGCTGGTCGGCATCGGCAGCCGCGACCAGCGCTGGGAAATGCTGGTGCGCGACATGCCCGGCGGCGAACGCATATTGCACCTCTGGGATCGCTCGGGCGTCTATGCGGTCGAGCGGATGCGCACCGATTTCGTCGCCAATGCCAGCCACGAGCTGCGCACCCCGCTCGCCTCGATCAAGGGCTTTATCGAGACGCTGGAAGACAAGGAAGCTGGCGACGATCCCGAGATCCGCGCTCGCTTCCTCAATGTGATGTTCCGCGAAGCCAATCGCATGCAGAAGCTGATCGACGACCTGATCTCGCTCTCGCGCATCGAGGCAGAGAAATTCCGCGTACCCGACACCCCGGTCGACCTGCCCGATCTGATGCGCGAGGTTCAGTCTGTGCTGCGCCAGAGCCAGCCCGAGCGCGGCGCGGATATTGTCGTCGATATCGGCCCCGACCTGCCGCCGCTTCGTGGCGACCGGGCGCAGCTTTCGCAGCTGCTGCACAATCTGGTCTCGAACAGCATGAAATATGGTCAGGCCGGTACTCCGGTCACAATGCGCCTGCGCGCCTCGCGCAACGGCGCGCTGCTGCGGCTCTCGGTGAGCGATTGCGGCGAAGGCATCGCGCCCGAGCATCTGCCGCGCTTGACCGAGCGCTTCTATCGCGTCGATTCGAGCCGCAGCCGCGCGATCGGCGGCACGGGCCTCGGCCTGTCGATCGTGAAGCATATCGTCGAGCGGCACCGCGGCCGGCTGGAAATCGACAGCGAAGTCCAAAAGGGCACGACCATCACCATCACCCTGCCCGCCGATCCGCGCGGGGCTCAGGGCGATGCTTCCGCACCGGCCGACGAGCCCGCGCTGCCCGCCTGAGGCGCCACCGTCCGGACCCGCCGGAAGCGCTGTCACAAAAGCGTCACCTGATTGTCATGTTCGGGCAACGGCCCCTCCCTAACGGCCTCAACGGAAGGGGGCCAGGCAAAGGCATGATCCGCGTCGCGCGATTCTGCCATGTCCGCTGTCGCCGCCTTCATGGCCGGACGTGCGGCTGATGTTCTTGCCCAGAGAGGGGTCGACGTGTTGATCAGGAAGCTCGCCTTTGCCTGCCTTCCGGCGCTTTTGCTGGCCGGATGCAAGGACCCGGCGTCGACCAGCGAGGGCAGCAGCCGCAGCGAGATTCGCATCGTCGGCTCGTCCACCGTCTTCCCTTTCGCCAAGAAGGTGGCTGAGGAATTCGTCAATTTCGATCCCGAGCGCCGTTCGCCCATCCTTGAATCGACCGGTACCGGCGGCGGGGTGGAGCTGTTCTGCGCGGGCGTCGGCGCGAAGACGCCCGACATCGTCAACGCCTCGCGCCGGATGAAGAAGAGCGAGTTCGAACGCTGCCAGGCCAATGGCGTCGACGGGGTGATCGAGATCGTGATCGGTTTTGACGGCATCGCGCTCGCCCAGTCGACCAAGGGACCCAAGCTGTCGCTCACGGTCGAGGAATTCTACACCGCGCTCGCCGCCCAGCCGTTCGGCAAGGGGCCCAATACCGCGATGCGCTGGCCGGATATCAATCCGGCGCTGCCCGATACGCGGATCAACATCTTCGGCCCGCCCGCCACCTCGGGCACGCGCGATGCGCTCGAAGAGATCATCATGGAAAAGGGCTGCAAGACCGATCCGGCGATCAAGGCGCTGTCGGACAGCGACAAGGAAAAGTTCGAGGACATCTGCCACTCGATCCGCACCGACCAGGCCTATACCGATACCGGAGAGAACGATAACCTGATCGTCCAGAAGCTTTCGACCAACCCCGATGCGGTCGGCATCTTCAGCTACAGCTATCTAGCCGACAATGCCGACACCGTGCGCGGCGTGCCGATCGGCGGCGTCGAGCCGAGCTATGCGACGATCGAGAACGGCACCTATCCCGGCGCGCGCACGCTCTACATCTATGTGAAGAAGAAGCATGTCGACGTGATCCCGGGCCTGCGCGAATTCGTCGCCGAATTCCTGCGCGGCGGGGAGCACGAGGGCTATCTCACCCGGATCGGCCTGATCGCCGCGCCCGACAAGACCCGTACCGAGATGCTCGGTCGCATCAAGTCGCTCACCCCGCTCGACGGCGCGGACCTGAAATAAGCAGTGTCATGACCATCACCGCCACTTTCTTCCTGATTGCGGGCCTCGGCCTGATCGCCTGGGTCTTCGCCCGCGCGCGTGCCGGACGCTTCATCCAGTCGGGTGTTGCCAGCGTCCATTCGCTGCCCAGCTATCATGGCTGGTATGCCGCGATGTGGGCGGTCGTTCCCGCGATCCTGTTCCTGCTGGTGTGGAGCACCATCGCGCCGGCGCTCGGCAGCTACCAGGTGCTCGAAAGCCCGCTGGCCGCAGGGCTTCCCACCGATGCTTTCGAGCGTGCCGCGATTCTGTCCGAAGCGCGCGCGCTGTCGCACAATCCCGATCTCAAGGTGTTCAACGACGCCGCAGTCAGGCTCGCCCCGCTCTATGAAGCCGCGGACAACAAATATGCGATGATCGGCGCGCTCGCCGCCTTCCTGCTGTGCTTTGCCGGCGGCGCCTTTGCCTTTACCCGCATCCGCCCGGATTTCCGCGCACGCACCCAGGTCGAGCGCACGGTGATGTTCGGCCTGTTGCTCGCCTCGCTGATCGCGATCCTGGCGACGCTCGGCATTGTCGCCTCGTTGATCTTCGAGACGATCCGCTTCTTCGGCATGGTCTCGCCGTTCGAATTCCTGTTCGGGCTCGACTGGAACCCGTCGGACAAGGTCGTCGATGGCCAGGCCACCGGCTTCGGCGCGGTGCCGCTGTTCTGGGGTACGGTGTTCATCGGCGCGATCATCGCGATGCTGGTCGCGATCCCGCTCGGGCTGATGAGCGCGGTCTACCTCACTCAATATGCTAGCGCCAATGTGCGCAAGTGGATGAAGCCGATCCTCGAGATTCTCGCGGGCGTGCCGACCGTGGTCTATGGCTATTTCGCCGCGCTGACCGTCGCGCCTGCGCTGCGCAGCTTTGCCGTGTCGATCGGCATCACCGACGCGTCGTCCGAATCGGCGCTTGCCGCAGGCTTGGTGATGGGTGTGATGATCATCCCGTTCGTCTCCTCCATGGCCGATGACAGCATCGCCGCCGTGCCCGGCAGCATGCGCGACGGTTCGCTCGCCATGGGCGCGACCAAGAGCGAGACGATCAAGCAGGTTCTGATCCCTGCGGCACTCCCCGGCGTGGTCGGCGGCGTGCTGCTCGCGGTCAGCCGCGCGATCGGCGAGACGATGATCGTGGTGATGGCCGCAGGCCTGGCCGCGAACCTCACCGCCAATCCCTTCGCCAGCGTCACCACCGTCACCACGCAGATCGTCCAGCTGCTCACCGGCGATACCGATTTCGACAGCCCGATGACGCTCGCCGCCTTCGCGCTCGGCCTGACGCTGTTCGTCGTCACGCTGCTGCTCAACATCGTCGCGCTGCAGATCGTCAAGAGATACCGGGAAGCGTATGACTGAGGCCCTGACCATGACCGCCACGCCCCAGACAGGAAGCCCTTCGTCGCGCAAGACCGACTGGATGGGCGATGCCATGCAGAAGCGGATAGCGCGCCGCTATGCCGCCGAGCGCCGGTTCAAGTTCCTCGGCCTGGCTGCGGTCGCAACCTCGTCGCTGTTCCTCGCCTTCCTGCTCGTCGTGATGATCGGCAACGGGGCCAAGGGTTTCGTCACCACCGAGGCGACGCTGACCATCGACCTGCCCGCCGCCACCGGCAGCATCTCGCCCGATCAGCTGACCGGGCCGCAGCTTCGCGCCACCATGGCTTCGATCGACGTTCGCCGCATCTTCGACAATGCCGTGCAGGCGCAATATGGCGAGGACGGCGCGCGCTATTTCGCCAGCACCGCCTGGACCGCCTTGCGCGACCAGTTGGTCGAAAATCCCAATCTGGTGATGGGCAAGACCAGCTTCTGGCTGCCGACCTCTGCCGATATCGACCGCGCCGCCAAGGATCGTTCCACTCCGCAAGCCGAGCGCGATTATGCCGCGCTCACCAAGGCGGGCGAAGTGCGGCAAAGCTTCAACATGCAGTTCCTCACCGGCTCTGACGGCACCGATCCGGCGCGCGTCGGCATCTGGGGCGCGCTCAAGGGCTCGCTGATCACGATGGTCGTGACCCTGTTCCTCGCCTTCCCCGTCGGCGTGCTGGCGGCGGTGTATCTCGAGGAATATGCGCCCAAGAACCGCTTCACCGACCTGATCGAGGTGTCGATCAACAATCTCGCGGCCGTGCCCTCGATCATCTTCGGCCTGCTGGGTCTGGCGGTGTTCCTGCAATTCCTGTCGATGCCCCGCTCGGCGGCTTTGGTCGGCGGTCTGACGCTGGCTTTGATGACCATGCCCGTCATCGTCATCGCCGCGCGCAACGCCATCAAGGCGGTGCCCCCCTCGATCCGCGAGGCGGCGATGGGCGTCGGCGCGAGCCCGATCCAGGTCGTGTTCCACCATGTCCTGCCGCTCGCCATTCCCGGCATCATGACCGGCACGATCATCGGCATGGCGCGCGCGCTTGGCGAGACCGCGCCGCTGCTGATGATCGGCATGCGCGCCTTCACCACCACCCCGCCCGACGGCCTGACCGACCCGGCCACCGTGCTGCCGGTGCAGATCTTCCTCTGGTCGGACGAGGTCAATCGCGGATTTGTCGAAAAGACCTCTGCCGCGATCATCGTCCTGCTCGTCTTCCTGCTCACCATGAACGCGATTGCCGTGTACCTGCGCAACCGCTTCGAAACCCGCTGGTAACCCGATCCATGCTCGACAATCTGGCCTCTGCCACTACCAAACCGAAAATGTCCGCGCGCGACGTGCGGGTCTTTTATGGCCCCAAGGAAGCGATCAAGGGCGTGTCGATCGATATCGACATGGACAATGTCGTCGCGTTCATCGGCCCGTCGGGCTGCGGCAAGTCGACCTTCCTGCGCACCTTGAACCGCATGAACGACACCATCCCGATCGCGCGGGTGGAGGGCGACATCACGCTCGACGGCGAGAACATCTATTCGAGCAGCATGGACGTGGTGCAGCTGCGCGCACGCGTCGGCATGGTGTTCCAGAAGCCCAACCCCTTCCCCAAGTCGATCTACGACAATGTGGCGTACGGCCCGCGGATCCATGGCCTGGCCCCCAACAAGGCCGAGCTCGACCAGATCGTCGAGAATTCGCTGGTGCGCGCAGGCCTGTGGAACGAGGTGAAGGACCGGTTGCAGGACAGCGGCACCGCGCTCTCGGGCGGCCAGCAGCAGCGGCTGTGCATCGCGCGTGCGATCGCGGTCGACCCTGAGGTTATCCTGATGGACGAGCCCTGCTCGGCGCTCGACCCGATCGCCACCGCGAAGATCGAGGAGCTGATCCACGAGCTGCGCGGCCGCTACGCCATCGTCATCGTCACGCACAACATGCAGCAGGCCGCGCGCGTCTCGCAGAAGACCGCGTTCTTCCACCTGGGAACCATGGTGGAATATGGCGACACTTCGGATATCTTCACCAATCCGCGCGAGGAACGGACGCGCGACTATATCACTGGCCGTTACGGCTGAGGCGCACCACATGCTTGAGCGACACGGCTCGGCAGCACGGGGATACGGGGGCCCCGCCAAGCCTGGCATCGCAACGAACGGAATTTCTTGATGAACCACAGCCTGAACGAACACACCCTGAAGGCCTTTGACGGCGACCTCATCACCCTGCGCGGGCTGATCGCGGAGATCGGCGGGCGCGCCGAAAAGGCGGTCGAGGGTGCGATGACCGCGCTCGCCAACAACGATCACGATCTGGCGCGCCAGGTGGTCGAGGGCGACAAGCGCATCGACGCGCTGGAAGAGCAGATCGACCGGATGGTGATCCAGACCATCGCGCTGCGCGCGCCGATGGCCGATGACCTGCGCGAACTCGTCGCCGCGCTCAAGATCTCGGGCGTGGTCGAGCGGATCGGCGATTATGCCAAGAACATCGCCAAGCGCGTTCTGCTGATCGATGCCGAACAGCAGATCGATGCCGCGCGGCTGCTGCCCGCCATGGCTGACGCGACCCGCCAGCTGGTCGACGATGCGTTCACCGCCTTTGCCAAGCGCGATGCCGACCTTGCCGTCGCGGTGTGCGCGCAGGACAAGACCGTCGACGATTTCTACAACAGTATCTTCCGCGCGCTGATCGCGCACATGATCGATAATCCCGAGCATGTCGGCGCGGGCACGCACCTGCTGTTCATCGCCAAGAATCTCGAACGGATCGGCGACCACGCCACCAATGTGGCCGAGATGGTTTACTTCGCGGTCATGGGCCAGTCGATGAACGAGCGCGAGCGCGGCGACGACGCGCTGGCGCCCGGCAGCGACTGACCGGACCTTTTGAAACGAAAGCACGATACCGATGACGACTCCGCATCTGCTGCTGGTTGAAGACGACATGGCCTTGGCCGAATTGGTGTCCTGGCATTTCGACAAACAGGGCTTCCGCGTCAGCCAGACCGCCGATGGCGAGGAAGCGATGCTGATCGCGCGTGAGGAACGGCCCGATATCGTGCTGCTCGACTGGATGATCGAGAACCTGTCGGGCATCGAGGTCTGCCGCCGCCTGCGCCGCGACAACGATACCTCGAACATCCCGATCATCATGATGTCGGCGCGCGGCGAAGAGGAAGACCGGGTGCGGGGACTGGACATCGGCGCGGACGATTATGTCACCAAGCCCTTCTCCCCGCGCGAGCTGATCGCCCGGGTCAACGCGGTGCTGCGCCGCGTGCGCCCGGCGCTGGCGGGCGAGGCGCTGAGCTTTGCCGATATCGAGATGGACACGGTGGGCTACAAGGTGAAGCGCGCCGGGCAGACCATTCCGCTCGGCCCCACCGAGTTCCGCCTGCTGCGCCATTTCCTCGAGCATCCCGGCTGGGTGTTCTCGCGCGAACGCCTGCTCGACAGCGTCTGGGGGCATGACAGCGATATCGAGATTCGCACCGTTGACGTGCATATCCGCCGCCTGCGCAAGGCGCTCAACGCCAATGGCCAGCCCGATATCATCCGCACCGTGCGCTCCGCCGGTTATGCGCTGGACAGCGAACTGGCCTGATCGCCGTAGCGTCAGCCCAGCTTGACGGACGCGTAAAGTTGAAAGCCCATGGCTTGGCGCTTGCCAAGCGCTTCAACATGGCTAAAACCCGCGCCATTCCGCGTGGCCAAGCCGCGCATTCAAGAGAGGGATGCTTGCCATGACCATCAGTTTCAAGGACCGCGTTGCCATCGTCACCGGCGCAGGCGGGGGCCTCGGCCGCGCCTATGCGCTCGAGCTTGCCGCGCGCGGCGCGAAGGTTGTCGTCAACGATCTGGGCGGTGCGCGCGACGGCACCGGCACCTCGGACGCCGCCGAAAAGGTTGTCGAGGAGATCAAGGCCGCAGGCGGCGAAGCCATGGCCAATGGCGGATCGGTCACCGAATACGAGCAGATGGTCGAGATGGTCGCCAAGGCCAAGGAAGCCTGGGGCGGCGTGCACGTCCTGATCAACAATGCCGGCATCCTGCGCGACAAGAGCTTCGCCAAGATGGAGCCCGCCGATTTCGATCTGGTGGTCAAGGTCCACCTCGTCGGTTCGGGCTATTGCACCAAGGCGGTGTGGGAAACGATGCGCGAGCAGAATTACGGCCGCATCCTGATGACCGCATCGTCGACCGGCCTGTACGGCAATTTCGGCCAGGCGAACTATGGCGCAGCCAAGCTCGGCCTCGCGGGCCTCACCAAGACGCTGTATCTGGAAGGCGCGAAGAACAACATCAAGGTCAACACGCTCGCCCCCGTCGCCGGAACGCGCATGACCGAAGACATCTTCCCGCCCGAAGCCTTTGCCCAGTTCAAGCCCGAGAACGTGGTTCCCGCGGCGCTGTACCTTGTGTCTGAAGAGGCCCCGACCAACATGATCATCGGCGCGGGCGCAGGCGCGTTCCACGCCGCCTATGTGACGATGACCCAGGGCGCCGCGCTCCCCGAAGGCGAGCGCACCCCCGAAGGCGTGGCGCGCATCTTCGACAAGATCATCGACCGCACCGGCGAAACCGTGCCGCAGTCGGGCAGCGAACAGGCGATGACGATCATGCGCCTGCTGCAGGGCTGATCGGCTGGCACCAAATAGCATTCACCTCGTCACCCCCGCAAAAGCGGGGGTCCCGCTTCTCGAACACCGAGGCGAAAAAGCGGGATTCCCGCGTTCGCGGGAATGACGATGGAAATGCACGAGTGTTACGAAAAAGGGGCGCGGCGAGTAATCGTCGCGCCCCTTTTTGATTCCACACTGAATGAGTGAGCCGCTGTTAAAATTCATCACTCGGTGACATTCAGCCGCTATTTTTGCTGTCATCGGAATTGGCGCTGGATAGCAGGGGCACGGATCATGAGCATTTCAGGCGGCTTGCGCGGGGTCATGACCTTGATGGCTGGCCTTGTCGTGATGCTATCCGGTTGCGGCAGCACCTTGCCCGATTATCGCTATCGGCTAACGGTCGAGGTCGAGACGCCCGAGGGATTGAAGACCGGCTCCAGCGTGGTGGAGGTGTCCACATCGATGACCAGCAGCACCAGCATCCCCAGCCCCGGCGCGGTGCGGCATCGCCTCAACGGCGAGGCCGTCACGATCGATCTGGGGCAGCACGGCACCTTGTTCGCTCTGCTACGGTCGGATGTTGAAGTCGACTGGCCGACAAATCTCCTGTTCCGCCTGGCACCGCAGGTGAGGGTTAATGATGAGAATGGCAAATATGACTCTGACGCTTCGTTCAGAGCGCGATATGAAGCCATGCTGCAAAATCGTCGACCGATCGTGCTGCCCAAGAACTTTAACAATATCAGCGTCCTTAGGGATATGCCTGCCCGCCCGATGCTGGTCCGCTTTCGCGACATCAATGACCCAACCACTGTGGAGCGCGTCGATCCTGATGCTCTCGCGGCCAGTTTCGGCGAGGGCGTCAAGCTCAGGCGGGTGACGGTGCAACTGACTGATGATCCCGTGACTAAGGGAATTGAGAAGCGGTTGAAATGGTTAGATTCTTATCGAAAAACGAATTTTGACGGCACATCCTCTTTTATTGAGGACCTCACGACAGAAGAGCTCGCAGCACATCTGTCCTCCGGGTCATTCAGCACGGAGTTTGCAAACTGAACGCAGATGTTTTTCTGCCCGTTCTCGCGATAGATGCAAAAAACTTACAGTAAAAAGCGGATTAAACTTCAAACAGCTCATCCGCCACTGAGTACACCGGTCGGTCGAACACACCCCAACCCCTATTCGCTCCAATCGGCCCGCGCGATGCCCAGCGCGTGGAGCAGCGCTGTCCAGTCGCCATGCGCGATATGCGCGTCGGCGGCGGCGATCGCGGCGGGCTTGGCGTGATAGGCGATGCCTGCGCCCGCAGCCTTGAGCATCGGGATGTCGTTCGCGCCGTCGCCCAGCGCGATGACCTGCGCCGCCTCGATCTCCTGCCCCACCGCCTGCTCCATCAGGATCGCCGCCTTGCGCGCGGCGTCGACGATGCCGCCTTCGAGCGCGCCGGTCATATGGCCATGCTCGATCACCAGCCGGTTGGCGAACACCGCGTTGAAGCCCAGCTCCGCACCGATCACGTCGGCGAACGAGTGAAACCCGCCCGAGACCAGCACGCAATCCACCCCGCGCGAGCGCAGCGTGCGCACCAGCACCCGCGCACCCGGCATCGGCTGGATGCGATGGCCCAGGCAATCGCCGATGACATGCTCGCTCAACCCCTTGAGCAATGCGACACGTTCACGCAGCGCCGCCTCGAAATCGAGCTCGCCCTGCATCGCGCGCTCGGTAATCTCGGCGACCTGCGGTTTGACCCCGGCATAATCGGCGAGTTCGTCGATGCACTCGTTGGCGATCATCGTGCTGTCCATGTCGGACACCAGCAGACGTACGCCGCGCGCGTCATCGTCCAGCACCAGCACGTCGGCAGTGTTGCGATATTCGGCCAACGCGGCATCGCCTGCCGCGCGGTCGCCGGTGAAGTGCAGTTCGCCCACCTTGCCAGGCTCGATCCAGCGCGATTCGCCGATCACCAGCCCGGCGGCATGCAATCGGTCGGCGGCAGCGTTTAGCTCTCCCGCAGGCAGGCTATCTGCTGCTATCAGCGCGGCGATGGGCACGAACATTTCCCCCGAGACCGCCGGAGACACCCGCCCGGCGCTGGCGCTTATTGCCGGACCCACCGCCAGCGGCAAGAGCGGATTGGCGGTGGGGTACGCGCAATTTCTGCAAGCGCGCGGGCAGCAGGCGGTCATCATCAACGCCGACAGCGCGCAGGTCTATGCGGATCTGGCGGTGCTTTCCGCGCGGCCGAGCGTTGCGGAGATGGGGGGCATCGACCACCGGCTGTTCGGCTATATCGACGGGGCTGAGGCCTGTTCCGCCGCGCGCTGGGCGGAGGATGCCCGCGCAGAGATTGCGGCAGCGCATGCGGCAGGGGCGCTGCCGATCCTGGTCGGAGGCACCGGCCTGTACCTGCGCACGCTGCTCGAGGGCATCGCGCCCGTGCCTTCCATCGATCCCGCGATTCGGCAGGCGGTGCGCGCGCTGCCGGTCGTGGACGCGCACGCCGCGCTCCAGGCCGAAGACCCCGAGGCTGCCGCGCGTCTGAACGCTGCCGACACCACCCGCGTCGCGCGCGCGCTCGAGGTCGTGCGATCGACGGGGCAGACGCTCAAGAGCTGGCAGGCCCGCAAGCAGGGTGGCATCGGCGATGCAGTGGCGCTCAAGCCGCTCATCCTGCTGCCGCCGCGCGATTGGCTGGTCGAACGCTGCGACCGCAGGTTTGCCACGATGCTGGACTCGGGCGCGGTCGAGGAGGTCGAGGCGCTGCTGGCGCGCGGGCTCGACGCCGATCTGCCGGTGATGCGCGCGATCGGCGTGCCCGAAATTGCCGGGATGATACGCGGAGAGCTGACGCGCGAGGCCGCGCTCGCCGCAGGCCAGCTTGCCACCCGCCAATATGCCAAGCGGCAATATACCTGGTTCCGCAACCAGCCGCCGGAGAGCTGGCAACGGTATACAAAGCCATATTCGGATAGCGATAGACTAGATTTTGATATTTTATTTCGCATTTAGCTGTTGACACGGCATTTTATGTCGCATAGATCGACCTCGTCAGGCGTTGCTGCCAGCGCCCTTCTGACACGTCGCATATTCACCCTGCCCGGCGCGGCCCGTCTGCGCCGGGTGCTTTTTTGCTCAAGGCAGGGATGCGGCACCCAAGGCAGCATATGGTTTTGCAACATCGGCCCAGCTTGTCTAAGCGGGCTGCGGTTTAATGACGAAGTAAGGCTTGCATCATGGCCGAATTGAGCGGCGCGCAGATATTGGTTGAAACGCTGGTCGAGCAGGGCGTCGAAGTGATTTTCGGCTATCCCGGCGGTGCAGTGCTGCCGATTTACGATGCGATTTTCGGCCACCCGTCGCTGCGCCACATTCTCGTGCGCCACGAACAGGCCGCCGCGCATGCCGCAGAGGGCTATGCCCGTGCGACCGGCAAGCCTGGCGTCGTGCTCGTCACCTCCGGCCCCGGCGCGACCAATGCGGTCACCGGCATCACCGATGCGCTGATGGATTCGATCCCCATGGTCGTCATCACCGGCCAGGTCGCGACCACGCTGATCGGCACCGATGCCTTCCAGGAAGCCGACACCATCGGCATCACCCGCCACTGCACCAAGCATAATTATCTGGTGAAGGACCCTGCGCGGCTCGCCTCGACGGTACGCGAGGCCTTCCATATCGCGACCCAGGGCCGCCCGGGCCCGGTGCTGATCGACATCCCCAAGGACGTCCAGGTCGCCACCGCAGCGCATGATGGCGACACCCCTGCCCGCCCGAACATGCGCTATGCACCGGTGAAGGAAGGCACAGCCGACGATATCGCGGCGGCGGCGCGGATGATCACCGAGGCGGAATGTCCGGTGATCTATTCGGGCGGCGGCGTCATCAATTCGGGACCGGATGCCACGCAATTGCTGCGTCAGCTTCAGGCGATGACCAATGCGCCGGTCACCTCGACGCTGATGGGCCTCGGCGCCTTCCCGTCCGAGCATCCCGACTGGCTGGGCATGCTGGGCATGCACGGCACCTATGAAGCCAACATGACGATGAACCGCGCGGACCTGATCATCTGCGTCGGTGCGCGCTTCGACGACCGCGTCACCGGCAGGCTCGATGCCTTCGCGCCCAATTCGAAGAAGATCCATATCGATATCGACCGCTCGTCGATCAACAAGACCGTCCGGGTCGATCTCGGCATCGTCGGCGATTGCGCGACGGTGCTGCAGCAGATCATCGATCAGCTGAACGCCATCGGCCATGCCCCGCGCGACTTTTCCGAATGGAAGGCGCGGATCGCCGGATGGCGCACGCGCGAGTGCCTGGCCTATCCCGCGAACAAGTCCGAGATCATGCCGCAGCTGGCGATCGAGCGGCTCTATGCCCTGACCAAGGACCAGAGCCCGATCATCTCGACCGAGGTCGGCCAGCACCAGATGTGGGCGGCGCAATATTTCCGCTTCGAACAGCCGAACAAATGGCTGACCTCGGGCGGTCTCGGCACAATGGGCTATGGCCTGCCTGCCGCGATCGGCGCGCAGCTCGGCTGCCCCGATGCCCTGTGCATCGACATTGCGGGCGAAGCCTCGATCCAGATGAACATCCAGGAACTCGGCACCGCGACGCAATATCGCCTGCCGGTCAAGATCTTCATCCTCAACAACGAATATATGGGCATGGTGCGCCAGTGGCAGCAGCTGACCTATGAAAGCCGCTATTCGGAAAGCTATTCCGACGCGCTGCCCGATTTCGTCGCGCTCGCCGAGGCCTATGGTTGGAAGGGCATCCGCATTTCGGACGAAAGCGAGCTCGATAGCGGCATCCAGGCGATGATCGATCATCCGGGTCCCGTGATGGTCGATTGCCGCGTCGCCAAGCTCGCCAACTGCCTGCCGATGATCCCGTCTGGCGCGGCGCATACCGACATGATCCTCTACGGCGATGAAGTCGCCGGTACGATGGAAGACGAAGCAAAGGCGCTGGTCTGATGCATATCCGTGAAGCCGCGTCCGAGCGGCACGTCCTGACCGTCACGGTCGACAACGAGGCGGGTATCCTCGCCAAGATCGCCGGCATGTTCACCGCGCGCGGCTATAATATCGAAAGCCTGACGGTGGCCGATATCAGCGAGGACCATGCGACCAGCCGCATCACCATCGTGACGGTGAGCCCGCCTGCGGTGATCGACCAGATCATCGCGCAGCTCGACCGTCTGGTGGCGGTGCATCGCGTCGCCGACCTCACCGAGCTCGGCCCGCATGTCGAGCGCGAGCTGGCGCTGATCAAGGTCGCAGGCACGGGCGAACATCGCATCGAGGCGCTGCGCCTGGCGGACATCTTCCGCGCCCGTCCGGTCGATACCAGCACCAACAGCTTCGTGTTCGAGATTTCCGGATCGGTCGAGAAGATCAACCAGTTCATCGCGCTGATGCGCGAGGTCGGGCTGGTCGAGGTCGCCCGCACCGGGGTCGTCGCCATGACCCGGGGGGCGGTGGCGGGCTGAATTACCCCTCTCCCCTTGCGGGAGAGGGACAGGCGCGAAGCGCCAGGGAGAGGGGGCCCTCTCCAACCTCCACTAGGCAGCAAGCTGCCAAGTTTCGGTATCCTCTCCCGTAAAGGGAGAGGAGATAAGACAGGGAATGAGAAGGTTATGCGCGTTTATTATGATTCCGACTGCGATCTGAAGCTGATCCAGGACAAGAAGATCGTGATTGTCGGCTATGGCAGCCAGGGCCATGCCCATGCGCAGAACCTGCGAGACAGCGGCGTCAAGGATGTCGCGATCGCGCTTCGCCCCGGCAGCGCCACCGCCGCCAAGGCCGAAGGCGCGGGCTTCAAGGTGCTGAGCAACGCGGAAGCTGCCGCCTGGGCCGATATCGTCATGATCCTGGCGCCCGACGAGCACCAGGCCGCGATCTATGCCGCCGATTATCACGACAACATGAAGCCCGGTGCGGCGCTGGCCTTCGCGCACGGCCTCAACATCCATTTCGGCCTGATCGAGGCGCGCGAGGATCTCGACGTGATCATGATCGCACCCAAGGGCCCCGGCCATACCGTGCGCAGCGAATATGTGCGCGGCGGCGGCGTGCCCTGCCTGATCGCCGTGGACCGCGACGTGTCGGGCAATGCGCATGACATCGCGCTCGCCTATGCAAGCGGCGTCGGCGGCGGCCGCAGCGGCATCATCGAGACCAACTTCCGCGAGGAATGCGAAACCGACCTGTTCGGCGAGCAGGCGGTGCTGTGCGGCGGCCTGACCCACCTGATCCAGGCCGGGTTCGAGACGCTGACCGAAGCAGGGTATGCGCCCGAAATGGCCTATTTCGAGTGCCTGCACGAAGTGAAGCTGATCGTCGACCTGATGTACGAAGGCGGCATCGCCAACATGCGCTATTCGATCAGCAACACCGCCGAATATGGCGACATCACCACCGGCCCGCGGATCATCACGAGCGAGACCAAGGCCGAGATGAAGCGCGTTCTGGAAGACATCCAGCAGGGCCGTTTCGTCAAGAATTTCGTGCTCGACAACCGCGCCGGCCAGCCCGAGCTGAAAGCGGCGCGCAAGCTCGCCGCCGCGCACCCGATCGAGAAGACCGGCGCGCAGCTGCGTGCGATGATGCCGTGGATCGGCGCGAACAAGCTGGTGGACAAGGCCAAGAACTGAGCCCTTGCCCATCAACGCGTTTTTCGAGGAACAGGCTGCACAGCTCGACTCCCTGAAAAGGGGGTCGAGGCTGCGCAGCCTCGCGCCGCGTTCGGGCAAGGACTTTGCCTCGAACGACTATCTGGGCCTTGCCGGCTCCACCCTGCTGCACGATGCGCTGCGCGAAGGCATGGCGCTCGGCCTGCCCGCAGGATCGGGCGGATCGCGGCTGCTGCGCGGCAACCATCCGGCGCACGAGGCGCTCGAGGCCGAGGCCGCCGCACATTACGGGACCGAAGCGGCGCTGTTCATGGCCACGGGCTTTGTCGCCAACGCGGCGCTGTTCGCGACGCTGCCGCAGCGCTGCGACCTGGTGGTCCATGATGCCCTGATCCACGCATCGGCGCATGACGGAATGAAGCTCGGCCGCGCCGAGACGCGCGCCGCCCAGCATAACGACCCGCAGGCGTTCGACGATGCCATCACCGCCTGGCGCACCTCTGGCGGCACGGGCCGCGCATGGATCGCGGTCGAAAGCCTGTACAGCATGGACGGTGACCGCGCGCCGCTCGCCGATCTGGCGCAGGTCGCGGCCCGGCACGACGCCATCCTGATCATTGACGAGGCGCACGCGACCGGCGTGTTCGGCACCGGCGGGCGTGGCCTTGCCGAGGCGCTGGCCGGGCAGCCCAATGTCATCACGCTGCACACCTGCGGCAAGGCGCTGGGCTGCGAGGGCGCGCTGATCTGCGCCCCCCGCGTCGCGATCGATTTCCTGATCAACCGCGCGCGCCCGTTCATCTTTTCCACCGCACCCTCACCGCTGGTCGCGCATATGGTGCGCAAGGCGATCGGCCTGGTGGCGAGCCATGACGACTGGCGCGAGGACCTATTCGCGCGTGTAGCCGAAGCGCGCAGCCTGCTCGCCCCCAGGCTCGGCGCAGCACCGTCCGACACGCAGATCCTGCCCGTCATCATCGGCGACGATGCGCGCACCATGCGCATCGCATCGGCATTGCAGCGCCAGGGCTTCGACATTCGCGGCATCCGCCCGCCGACCGTGCCGCAGGGCACCGCGCGCCTGAGAATTTCGATTACCCGCAACGTGACAAAGGGTGATATCGGCGCGCTCTCCGAATCACTCGACAGGATCATGACCCCCGCATGAAACCGCGATTTGTTGTGACAGGCACCGACACCGGAATCGGCAAGTCGGTGTTCAGTGCTGCGCTGACCCAGGCGCTTTCCGCCCGTTACTGGAAACCCGTTCAATCGGGAATCGAGGACGAAACCGACACCCAGTTCGTCGAGCGCATGGTGCCCGGCTCCACCTTGCCCGAAGCCTGGCGGCTGGTGAGCCCGCTCTCGCCGCACCGTTCGGCCGAGATCGACGGTGTCGAGATCGATACCGAGGCGCTCACCCCGCCGGAGCTTGATGCACCGCTGGTGATCGAGGGCGCAGGCGGCGCGCTGGTGCCGGTGACGCGATCGGTGCTCTATGCCGATATCTTCGCGCGCTGGCAGATTCCGGTGATCGTCTGCGCGCGCACCGCGCTCGGCACGATCAATCACAGCCTGATGACGATCGAGGTGCTAAAGGCGCGCGGCGTGCCGATCCATGGCATCGCATTCATTGGCGAGGCGATGCCCGACAGCGAGACGACGATCGCGCAAATGTCCGGCATTCGCCGTCTGGGTCGGCTCGATATGCTGCCCGAAATCATGCCCGAATCCTTGCGGGCGGCCTTCATCGCCGGTTTCGACATCGCCGATTTCGCATGAGCGATTCTCCCGTCTGGCATCCCTTCACCCAGCATGGCTTGGGTGAGGACATTCCGCTGATCGCGCGCGGGCAAGGCGCGGTGCTGCACGGCGCCGATGGCCGCGAGTGGATCGACGCGATCTCGAGCTGGTGGGTGACGACGCACGGCCATGCGCATCCGCGCATCATGGCGGCGATCCGCGAGCAGGCGGAACGGCTCGACCAGATCATCTTTGCCGGATGGACGCACGAGCCCGCCGAAGCGCTGGCGCGCGGCCTGACCGCGATCATGCCCGAGGCGCTGACCCGCGTGTTCTTCAGCGATTCAGGCTCGACCGCGGTCGAGGTCGCGCTGAAGATGGCGCTCGGCTATTTTCATAACCGGAAAGAATCGCGCCAGGGCATCATCGTGATGGAGCACAGCTATCACGGCGATACCATCGGCGCGATGTCGGTGGGCGCGCGCGGCGTGTTCAACCGGCCCTATGCGCCGCTGCTGTTCGATGTGACCAGCATTCCCTTCCCCGCCACCGGGGCCGGGGCCGAACAGGCGACGCTCGACGCGCTCGAAACGGCGTGCAAGGCGGGCGCAGCGGCGTTCATCGTCGAGCCGCTGGTGCTCGGTGCTGGCGGGATGCTGTTCTACCCGCCGCGCGTTCTCGCCGAGATGGCCGCAATCTGCGCCCGCCATGGCGTGCTGTTCATCGCCGACGAGGTGATGACCGGCTGGGGCCGCACCGGCACGCTGCTCGCCTGCGAACAGGCGGGCGTGGTGCCCGACATAATGTGCCTGTCCAAGGGGCTGACCGGCGGGGCGGTACCGCTCGCCGTCACCATGGCGCGCGAGGACATCTTCATGGCGCATTGGTCGCAGGACCGCGCCGACTGCTTCTTCCACTCGAGCAGCTATACCGCCAACCCGATCGCCTGCGCGGCGGCGGTGGCCAACCTTTCCATCTGGCGCGACGAGCCGGTGCAGGCGCGGATCGATGGGCTGGCCGCGATGCAGGCCTCCGAGCTCGCCGCGATCGCATCGCATCCCAAGGTCGAAAGCACGCGCCAATGCGGCACCATCGCCGCGTTCGATCTTGCTGCCGATACCAGTGGCTATCTGTCGAACTGGGCGGTGCGTCTGAACGCGTTCGGCAAGGCGCACGGCGTGCTGATCCGGCCGCTGGGCAACACCGTCTATGTCATGCCGCCTTATTGCATAACGCGCGAACAGCTGGCCCATGTCTATGCCGTGGTGCGCGAGGGCCTTGAGCGCAAAACGTAAACGCTGCGTTGCGCGGAACAATGATTGACTTGGGAGCCTCGGAGCCACAGTTTCCGGTTTCCTTCCCCCTCCCAAGGAGTTCGTCATGCGCAAGACCCTCGCCATTCTCGCTCTCGCCGCCGCTGTCGCCACCACGCCGCTGATCGGCCAGGGCATGCAGCTGCCCGGCCAGAAGGACGCATCGCGCGTCACCGCCGGCACCTACAAGACCGACCCCGGCCACTCGCTGATCGGCTGGGAGGTCAACCATTTCGGCTTCAACGATTATTTCGGCATTTTCGGTGATGTCGCGGGCACGCTGACCATCGACCCTGCCAATCCCAATGCCGCCAAGGTTGACGTGACCATCCCCGTCGCCAAGGTCACGACGGCAAGCGCAGGCCTCACCAGCCATCTGCTGCGCGCCGGCAAGGATGGCGGCAAGCCCGACTTCTTCGGCCCCGCTCCCGCTGATGCGCGCTTCGTCTCGACCAAGGTCGTCGCCAGCGGAATGACCGCCAAGATCACCGGCAACTTGACGCTGAACGGCGTGACTAAGGAAGTCGTGCTCGACGCCGAATTCACCGGCGCAGGCGCCAACCCGTTCAACAAGAAGGAAACGATCGGTTTCGAGGCCGAGACGACGATCAAGCGCAGCGATTTCGGTATCATGTATGGCCTGCCGGTGGTGAGCGACGAAGTCGAGCTCGACATCAGCGTGGCGTTCGAGAAGCAGTAACGCAACACGCTTGAACCCACGCCGCTCAGCCTGAGCCTGTCGAAGGCCACGCGCCTACGCCAGCCGTATTGCGGGGCCTTCGACGGACGCGGGCTGCGCCCGCTGCTCAGGCTGAGCGGAAGTGGATATAGGCTACCCCCCGAATTTCGCGTCGTCGGGAAAGCCCGGCCAGTTCCTGTCGGCGCTCGCGATGAAGCCCGGAATATCCTGCAGCCACTTGGCCTTCACCTCGGCGTTGAAGTTCAGGTACAGCTTGCCGTCGACCACGCGCGATTGCAGCGGGTCGCCCGGCGCGAGATAGCCGCGCGCCATCGCCCAGGCACAATGCCCGCCATATTGCGGCGCGTAATGCGCTGGGTCCGCCTGGAATTTCGCGGCATTTTCGGCATTTGCGAAATGATAGACGGCATTGCCATGGCGCACCGCGAATTCGGACGAGCCCTTGGCAGGCGTGCCGTCGCCGGTGAAATAGGACACGGCGTCATAGCCACCGACCGCGACATCGCCCTGCAGCCCGGTATAGACCGGTCCTGCCAGGGCTGCGCTGCCCATCGCAAGACCGGTTGCGGAAAGCGCGAGGGCGAGCGCCGTCATCATGTGTTTCATCGCTGGAATACCTTTCGAGTCAGGGAATGGCCTGCGGTTCGCCCGAAGCGCGGCTCAGGTTTCATGACCCGGCGAATGATTTTTTTATTGCGCGTTGCCTCCATTTGACGCAATGACGCTTCCGAAATGAAGCCCCACGCCCTCCTTCTTGGTCTGCGACTTACGCGCCCTTAGGCGCGGCTGACCTTGTGCGCGCCAGTCTGGCGTGCCCCGCGCCTAAGGGCATTTCCCTCTCGGAACACCCGCAAAGCCGGTTGCGCTCATGCCCCGGCCTGCCTATCGCACAGCCATTCAGACAGGGCGCTTCTCTCATGCCGATGCTCACCGATCCTTCGCAAAAATACCGACCGTTTCCCCGCGTGGACCTGCCCAACCGCACCTGGCCCGATGCGGTCATCACCGCGCCCCCGCGCTGGCTTTCCACCGACATGCGCGATGGCAACCAGGCGCTGATCGATCCGATGGACGGCGCGAAGAAGCAGCGCTTCTTCGACCTGCTGGTCAAGATCGGCCTCAAGGAGATCGAGGTCGGTTTCCCGTCTGCCGGCGAGACCGAGTTCAACTTCATCCGCGGGCTGGTCGATGGCGGCAAGATCCCACAGGACGTCACCGTGCAGGTGCTCACCCAGTCGCGCCGCGACCTGATCGAGCGCAGCTTCGAGAGCCTGGCCGGCGTCCACCGCGCCATCGTGCACCTGTACAATGCCGTATCGCCAGCGTGGCGCGAGATCGTGTTCGGGCTCGATCGCGCGGGCGTGAAGGCGATCGCCGTCGAGGGCGCGAACATCCTCAAGGAACAGGCGGCAAAATATCCTGAAACCGACTGGCATTTCGAATACAGCCCCGAGACCTTTTCCACCGCCGAGCTCGATTTCAGCCTGGAGGTGTGCGAGGCGGTGATGGAGGTGCTGCAGCCGACGCCGGACAAGCCGCTGATCCTCAACCTCCCCGCCACGGTAGAGGCTGCGGGCCCGCATATCTATGCCGACCAGATCGAATGGATGTGCCGCCATATCAGCAAGCGCGATTGCGTGGTCATCAGCCTGCACCCGCATAACGACCGCGGATCGGGCATCGCTGCGGCAGAGCTCGGCCTGATGGCGGGTGCGGACCGCATCGAGGGCTGTCTGTTCGGCAATGGCGAGCGCACCGGCAATGTCGATCTCGTGGCCCTGGGCCTCAACATGTACACGCAGGGGCTGCACCCTGGCCTCGACTTTTCGGACATGGACGAGATCGTCAAGACGGTTGAATATTGCAACCAGTTGAAGGTGCCCGAGCGGCACCCCTATGCGGGCGAACTGGTGTTCACCGCTTTTTCGGGCAGCCACCAGGACGCGATCAAGAAGGGCTTTGCCGCGCAGGAAAAGCGCAACGACCGGCTCTGGACCGTGCCCTATCTGCCGCTCGACCCGGCCGATATCGGGCGCAGCTACGAGGCGGTGATCCGCGTCAATTCGCAAAGCGGCAAGGGCGGCGTGGCCTGGGTGCTCGAGCAGGACCAGGGCCTCAAGCTCCCCAAACGGCTCCAGGCCGATTTCAGCAAGACCGTGCAGGCGCTCGCCGATGCCAAGAGCGTGGAACTGAGCTCGGCCGACATCTGGCAGGCCTTTCAGCAGCGCTATCATCTGGGTGGCACCGGCAAGTACCGGCTGGTCGATTATGAGGAGCGCAAGGCAGGTGCCGACCGGCTGTTCGTCGGGCGCATCCTGGCGGACGGCAAGGAAATCCCGGTCAGCGGCCGCGGCAACGGGCTGATCTCGGGCGTGGTCGATGCGCTATCCTCGGCGCTCGGTATCGCGATCGATATTGCCGATTATCGCGAGCACGCCATCGGCTCGGGCTCCAAGGCGCGCGCAGCAGCTTATGTCGAGTGCGCGATCGATGGCCGGTCGCCCTGTTTCGGCGTCGGCGTCGATGAAGACGTCGCCACCGCCTCGATCAAGGCGGTGCTGAGCGCGCTCGAGAAGCTCTAAGTCCTCCCCGAGCTTGTCTCGGGGAGGCGGACCGTTGGCGCAGCAAATGGTGAAGGGGCTCTTCAAGCAAGCATCGGAAAGAGCCCCTCCACCATCCTGCGGATGGTCCCCCTCCCCCAGACGAGCTGGGGAAGGATTTTGTCCGTCCAAACCCATCCCCAATCAAAACTTAATCGCACGCTTAATTGCCTCTGGACACCAACGAAACCCAGGTTAATGTCCCCGCCATGACCATGCCATCCCCGCTTTGCGACAACCTGCGCCTGCCCGTCATCGGGTCGCCGCTGTTCATCATTTCCGGGCCGGAGCTCGTCATTGCCCAGTGCAAGGCGGGCGTGATCGGCTCGTTCCCGGCGCTCAACGCGCGCCCTCAGGCACAGCTTGACGAATGGCTGCACCAGATCACCGAAGAGCTGGCCGAATATAACCGCGCCAACCCGGACAAGCCCGCAGCACCCTTCGCGGTCAACCAGATCGTGCACAAGTCGAACGACCGGCTCGAAGCCGACCTGATGACCTGCGCCAAGTGGCAGGTGCCGATGATCATCACTTCGCTCGGTGCGCGCGAGGACCTGAACAAGGCGGTGCACGACTGGGGCGGCATCACCATGCACGACGTGATCGACGATCGCTTCGCGCGCAAGGCGATCGAAAAGGGCGCGGACGGGCTGATCCCTGTCGCCGCAGGCGCGGGCGGCCATGCCGGCACCATCTCGCCCTTCGCGCTGATGCAGGAAATCCGCAGCTGGTTCGATGGGCCGATCGCGCTTTCCGGATCGATCGCCTGCGGTGCCTCGATCCTCGCAGCACAAGCCATGGGCGCGGACTTTGCCTATATCGGCTCTGCCTTCATCGCCACCGAAGAGGCGCGCGCGACCGACGGCTACAAGAACGGCATCGTCGAAGGGCGGGCCGCGGACATCGTCTATTCGGACCTGTTCACCGGCGTGTCGGGCAATTACCTGCGCCAGTCGATCGTCAATGCCGGGCTCGATCCCGACAATCTGCCCAAGGGCGATTACAGCACGATGAACTTCGGTTCGGGGGGTAATACCGAAGCCAAGGCCTGGCGCGATATCTGGGGCAGCGGCCAGGGCATCGGCGCGGTCGGCAAGGTCGATACCGTTGCCGACATGGTTGCCCGTCTGACGGCGGAATATCAGGCGGCCAAGGCGTCGCTGCTGGCACGCACGAATTATTGAGCGTAACGCACGGCAGTTCATCTGCCGGTCAGCATTCCCGATATTAGTATAGCTCCCGTGGTGTTCATTCAGCACGGGAGTTTTTACATGCGGGTCGCTTCCACTTTCACCATTGTTGCACTGGTTCTTGCTTCTTCTGCGCAGGCCGAGGCGCGGCCCGCCCTGCCGGACGAGCTGGTTCTGTCCGGCGACAACATCATCGATGTCACGATCAACGGGCAGCCGCTGCGGCTGGAGGTACGGCCCGAAGCCGCAGAAGCGCCGACGCTCAACGCCGATGTCGCGGCGAAACTTGGCCTCAAGCCCGGCATGATCGCGTTTCGCAGCATGGTGGGGCCGGAGAAGATCAACGGCAACTCGTCGGTACACCGGGTCAATTATGGCGCAGGCGAGAAGAAGCAGCGCATCTTCTGGACCGATCGGCAGAGCTCGACCATCGCCGACGGTACGATCAGCCCTGCTTCGCTGCCTTACAAGAAGGTCACCTTCCGGCTTGGCGAGGCGAGCGCGGCAGCACGCGAGATCAGCCTGCCACTCGACAATTTCGGCTTTCTCGGGCGCCTGGGTGTCGGCACCACGTTGAGCCTTGGCGACGAGAAGGTGCGGTTCCAGTTCAGCCTGGCGCGTGACGAGACTCTGGTCAGCGCGCCCACCGGCAACTGGCTGGCGCAGTATCGCGGCGGCAAGTTCACCGGCCAACCCCGCCAGACGCTGATCTTTTACGGCATCCAACGCCCCACCCGCGAAATGACGCTGGCCGAGCCTATCGCGCTGGGCCCGCGCCAGCTTGCTACCGCCGATGTGCGCTATAGCGATTATGGCGATGCCAGCGGTATTGCCGCGGCCGACCAGGCCAGCGGCGATTCGGACGAGATCGTCGTCGTCGGCGACAAGAAAGAGGATGTCGACCTGCGCATCGTCGCGGGACGCGCGTTCCTGAAAGGCTGCGCCAGCCTGACCTATGACATGCAGAAGCGGACGCTGGGGCTGCGCTGCTGACTTTAAAGCGAGCGTTCGCCGGTCACCTCATAGGCGGTGATCGTGCGATCATGAATGCCGTGCGCCGCGCTGGCGGCGCGCCATTCGGCCATGTGCGCGCTCGCCGCGTGCGCCTTCAGCGCATCCTCATCCGCCCAGGACTCGCTGACACGCACCATGCCGGGCTCGACCACATCGAACGAGAAGGCATAATGGCCGCAGCCCGGCTCTGCCCGGCTGAGCGCGATCATCTTCGCCATGGCAGGTTTCACTGCCTCGATCTGGTCGAGCGGAAAGCGATAGAAACCGGCGATGACGATCATGGCGAGGCTCCTCAGATCTCGAGCTGACTGCCCAGTTCGACCACGCGGTTCGAGGGCAGGTTGAAGAATTCCATCGGGCTCGCCGAGTTGCGCAGCATCCAGGCAAAGATCTTCTCGCGCCAGACCGGCATGCCGGGCCGCTCGGCGGTGAGCAGCGTCTGGCGCGACAGGAAGAAGCTGGTCTGCAGCATCTCGAACTTGCCGCCACACAATTCCTTCACGTCCTTGAGCGCGGCGGGAACGTCGGTCGATTGCATGAAGCCGTAGCGCAGCACCATACGGTAGAAGCCATGGCCCAGGTCCTCGACCTGGAAGCGGTTGGCGTCGGTGACATAGGGCACTTCCATGATCTGCACGGTCAGGATGACCACGCGCTCATGGATCACCTTGTTGTGCTTCATGTTGTGCAGCAGCGCGGTCGGCACGCCGGTGGTCGCGGAGGCCATGAAGATCGCGGTGCCCTTGACGCGGGTGGCCGAGCCTTGCGCGGACTTGACGAACACCTCGATCGGCAGTGCGCTCTCGATCATCGTCTCGCGCATCAGCTTGCGCCCGCGCGCCCAGGTGGTGAGCAGCGTGAAGGTGAACGCGCCGATGACCAGCGGGAACCAGCCGCCATCCGGAATCTTGGTGGCGTTGGCGAGGAAATAGGCGCCATCGACCACCACGAAGGTGACGATGATCGGGATCGCCATCCACAGCTTCCATTTCCACATCGCGATCAGCAGCACCGCCATCAGGCAGGTATCGATCAGCATCGCACCCGTCACCGCGATGCCATAGGCCGCAGCGAGGTTGCTCGAGCTCTGGAAGCTCAGCACCAGCAGGATCACCGCGACCATCAGCACCCAGTTGATCAGCGGAATATAGATCTGGCCGCTTTCCGACGCGCTGGTGTGCTTGATCGACAGGCGCGGGATATAGCCGAGCTGGATTGCCTGGTGCGTGATCGAGAACGCGCCCGAGATCACCGCCTGGCTGGCGATGAAGGTCGCGCCGGTCGCGAGCAGCACCAGCGGCAGGCGCAGCACATCAGGCGCAAGCAGGAAGAACGGGTTCCTGATCGTCTCCGCCGCAACCTCTGGCGACATACCAATGATCATCGCGCCCTGGCCGAAATAGTTGATCAGCAGCGCGGGCATGACAAAGCCAAACCAGGAAAGGCGCAATGGTCCCCGCCCGAAATGCCCCATGTCCGAATAGAGCGCTTCCGCCCCCGTCACCGCCAGCACGACCGAGCCGAGCGCCAGAAAGGCGAACCAGCCATCGTTGATGAAGAATCGGATCGCGAACCAGGGGTTCAGGGCGAGCAGAATTTCTGGGTTGAACACGATCTGGTACATACCCAGCACCGCGATCGTGCCGAAATACAGCACCATGATCGGCGCGAAGAGCGTGCCTATCTTTGCCGTTCCGCGCGACTGGATGAAGAACAGGAACACCAGCAGCCCCACCGCGATCGGCACGACCAGCGGCTGCAGCCCGGGATTGACCACGGTCAGCCCCTCGACCGCCGACAGCACTGAGATCGCCGGCGTGATCATGCTGTCGCCATAGAAAAGTGCCGTGGCGAACACGCCGAGCAGGATCAGCAGCCAGCCATAGCTGGTCCGTCCGATGCTGCGCGAGATCAGCGCGACCAGGGCGAGACTTCCGCCCTGCCCCTTGTTGTCGGCGCGCATCAATATGCTGACATATTGCACGCCGACGACCAGGGTCATCGACCAGAAGATCAGGCTGACAACGCCGAAGATATGCTCGGCATCCGGAGTGAGCGGGTGATGCCCGGCAAAGGTTTCGCGAAAGGCGTAGATCGGGCTGGTGCCGATATCGCCGAACACGATGCCGATCGCACCGAAGGCGAGTGCGGCGACCGAACTGCCCTTGCCATGGTCATGCCCGGGAGGCTGCACGCCCGGATCCCCGGCTGCCGATCCGGCGGCGGGTGGCGCTATGGGCGCATCTGATGGTGAATCGCTGATCATCGGGCAATATGCGGGCGCTGCGGACCTTGCGATCAACCAGCGCTCATCGTCCCCTTTCGCCTATCGCCCATAGGGGCAATGGCAGGCGGATTAGCATGGCGCATGATGCAGTGCAATATAATCGCAATAGAGCGATTATGGTTTGTTTTCAGTGGCTTGACTGGGATCTGCGGTGGGTGGAACCGATCCGGGCATGCCGGGCGCAGGCGCACCGTTCTGCTGGGCGATCAGGGCATCGATCCGCGCGAGTCGGCTCGTCAGGTCCTCGCGCCATTCGGCATCGGGCGGCGAGCGCTCGAGAAGCTCCGCCCAGATGGCGCGCGCCTGCTGCAACTGACCCGATGTCGCCAGCGCCAGGCCCAGGAAGAACGGCGGTGCCGGATGATCGGGCGAGAGCGTTGCGGCCTTCTGATAGGCATATTGCGAGGCCGGGGTC
Organism: Blastomonas sp. 34TW; assembly: GCF_059803595.1. Classification (NCBI taxonomy): domain Bacteria; kingdom Pseudomonadati; phylum Pseudomonadota; class Alphaproteobacteria; order Sphingomonadales; family Blastomonadaceae; genus Blastomonas; species Blastomonas sp. 34TW. Next base: position 43,966 of record NZ_JAPFGW010000005.1, on the reverse strand, counting down.
AGCAGGCCGTTGCTGTGCCCGACCAGCGCGTTGCCCAGCGCCACCCAGAGGTCCGGGTCTTCGGGAAAGGTCTCAAGCCCCTTGCTGAGCGCGGTGGCGGCGGTGGCGAACTTGCCCTGGCGGCTCTGCGCATCGGCGAGCACCAGCCAGGCGCGGGCATCGCCGAAATTGCCGCCCATCTCATCGCGCTGCTTGGCCAGGTCTTCGTCGAACATGCCGAGCTTCTCGACCGGCTCCTTGGGCGATCCTGCGAGCGAGGGCTGGCCCTGCCAGGCATAGCCCGCAATGCCGACGAACAGCGCTGCACCGGCGAGCTCCCACGCCTTGCGCGGCATCTTGCCCAGCCAGATGAGCCCGGCCATGATGAGCACGGCGAGCAGTCCCACGACGATCCAGGCCATCAGCCCTTGCCTCCTTGCGCCCTGGCGCGGGTGAAACGCTTGCGCACGATGATCGCGGCAAGCAGCAGCAGCACGACCGGTGCAGCGAACAGCGGCCAGGTCATCGTCGTGACGCGCGGCTCATAGGACACCCAGTCGCCATAGCGTTCGATCAGCCAGGCGCGGATCGCTTCGGGGTCCTCGCCCCTGGCGATGCGCTCGCGCACCTGGTTGCGCATGTCGCCCGCCATCGGCGCGTCGGAATCGGCAATCGACTGGCTCTGACAGGTCAGACAGCGCAGCGTCATCATCAGGTCCTGCGCGGCCTTTTCCTTCGCCGGGTCCTCGAGCTGCTTGTAGGCATAGGGCGCGGGAGGGAGCGAGTCCTGGGCTGCTACCGGCACGGCCAGCGTGAGCGACAGGAAGAGGATGAGAGCGCGGATCACTGCGCTTCCTTCAGCTTTTGCAGGATCATGGGCACCTGATCGGCGCGGATTTCCCCGATATGCTGATAGGTGATGACGCCCTTGCCGTTGATCACGAATGTCTCGGGCACGCCAGAGGAGCCGAGATCGAACTGAATCTTGCTGACATCATCGCGCCCGATCCGCGTATAGGGATTGCCGTTGCGCGCCAGGAACTGCTGCACGTCCGCGGTCCGATCGCGAATGGCGACGCCATCGATCTCCACGCCTGCCCTGGCAAGCTCAGCCAGCACCGGCGCTTCGGCGATGCACGGCACGCACCAGCTGGCGAACACGTTGAGCAGCTTGGGCTTGCCACCCGTAAAATCGGCCTTGGCCAGCGCCGGACGATCGGGCACGGCCTGGGGCAGATCGAAATCGGGAAGCGGCTTGCCGATCATCTGCGAGGCGATGGTACGATCGCCGGGCGCGATCAGCCCAGATGCGAACACCGCGAACAGCAGGCCGAACAGGGCCAGCGGGAGCCAGATCGCCCAGTGCTTCATGACTTTAGGGGTTTCATGCGAGCGCTTCCTGGCCCCCGGCAGCAGGCTTGGGCGCGGCCGGTTCGCTTGCCGGCTCGAGCTCGGGTTCGCCCTTGCGGCGCAGGTCACGCGCGGTGCGACCAACCAGCGACAGCACGCCGCCCAGTCCCACGAGCAGACCGCCATACCAGATCAGCGGCACGAACGGCTTCCACCACAGCCGCAGCTGCCAGCGGCCGTCATCACCCTCTTCGCCCAGCACGGCATAGAGCTGGCCGTTCCAGCGCGTGAGCAAAGCCGCCTCGCTGGTCGCGGTCGGCGGCGAGGCGAACATGCGCGCCTGCGGGTTGAGCACGGTCTGGACATTGCTGTCGCCATAGCGCGCGACCAGACGCGCCTCGAGCGCGGTCCAGTTGGCTCCCGCAATCGGCCTGACGCCCTGCAGCTCGATCGTCCAGGGGCCGACGGTATGGCTCTGCCCGATCTCACTCGCGACCAGCTTTTCGGTGTTGAACGCGCTTTCCGAGGCCATGCCGGCGAGCGCGACGGCGATGCCGAGATGGGCGATGACCATGCCCCAGATATGTGCAGGGGTGCGGCGCAGGTTGCGCTTCCACAGCGGCAGCAGGCTCGCCACGGCTAGGCCAGCGGCAAACACCAGACCGAGCAGAGGCAGCACGCCGATATCGCCGCCGAACACCACCACCAGCGCCAGCGTCCCGGCGGCCACCGGCGCGGGCACGGCGAGCAGATTGGCGAGCTTGCGCCCGTTATCCTGCCGCCAGCGCATCAGCGGACCCGCCGCCATGATGACCAGCATCGGGAAGACGAAGATCGCGCTCACCGGGTTGAAATAGGGCGGACCGACCGAAACCTTGGTGCCGAACGCCTCGGTCACCAGCGGGTAGAGCGTACCCATCAGCACGATACCGAGCACGCCGACCAGCAGCACGTTGTTCATCACCAGCGAGCCTTCGCGGCTGAACAGATGGAATTTCGCGCCCTCGGTGACGGTCGAAGCGCGCAGCCCGAACAGAGCGAGCGCGCCGCCGATATAGATGGCGAGCAGGGTGAGGATGAAGCTGCCGCGCTCAGGATCGACCGCGAACGCATGCACGCTCGTCAGGATGCCCGAGCGCACCAGGAAGGTGCCGACCATCGACATCGAGAAGGCGACCACCGCCAGCATGACAGTCCAGGCCTTGAGCGCGTTGCGCGTTGCCAGCACGCTGACCGAATGGAGCAGGGCAGTGGCCGCGAGCCAGGGCATCAACGAGGCATTCTCGACCGGGTCCCAGAACCACCAGCCGCCCCAGCCCAGTTCGTAATAGGCCCACCACGAACCTGCGGTGATGCCCAGCGTCAGGAAAATCCACGCGCCCATCACCCAGGGCCGCATCGCGCGGGCAAAGCTGGGGCCGACATCGCGCGTGATCAGCGCGCCGACCGCGAAGGAAAAGGCGATCGAGAGCCCGACATAGCCGATATACAGAGTCGGCGGATGGAAGGCGAGGCCCGGATCCTGCAGCAGCGGGTTGAGGCCATTGCCCTCGACCGGCGCGGGATTGAGCCGCTCGAACGGGTTCGACGAGAACAGCATGAAGGCATAGAAGCCCAGGCTCACGAAAGCCTGGCCCGCCAGCGTCGCCACCATCGTGCGCTCATTCAGCCGCCGCTCGAGCAGCGCCACGAAACCGCCGGCCAGCCCCATGACGGTGACCCAGAGCAGCATCGAGCCCTCGTGATTGCCCCAGGCCCCAGCAATCTTGTAGATCAGCGGTTTGAGCGAATGGCTGTTCGCCGCGACCAGCTTGACCGACAGGTCGGTGCGCAGGAACAGCACGATCAACAGCGCGAACGCGATCGCCACCAGCAGCCCCTGCACCACCGCGATCGGGCGTACCGCGCGCAGGAACTCGGCCCCGCGTGCGGTCAGCGCATAGCTGCCCAGGCCCAGCTGCAAGACCGCGAGCGCGGCGGCGAGCCACAGGATCGCAAGCGCGATTTCGGCAATCATGGCTGCTGCACCGTTCCGCCGAGCTTTTTCACATCGGCCTTGGTCATGTCCCGCATCTCGCGCGGCACATAATTCTCGTCATGCTTGGCGAGCAGATTGTCGGCGACAAACTGGCCCGAGGCGTTCATCCGGCCTTCGGCCACGACTCCCGATCCTTCGACGAACAGGTCGGGCGTGATGCCGGTAAAGCGCACCGGAACGGTGCCCTTGCCATCCTCGACGATGAAATCGATCGTGACGCCATCGGCCTGTTTCTTGATCGAGCCTTTTTGCACCATGCCGCCCAGACGGATGGCCTGGCCGGGTTCGACGCCCTTTTCGGCAATGTCGCCCGGCGTGTAGAAATAGCTCGCCTGGTCGCGCAGCGCATAGGCCGCGATCAGCCCGGCGGCGACGAGGCCGACCAGGGCGATGCAGATCAGGACGAGACGCTGGTGCTTGGCTTTCATGGGGTCGTTATCCGGTTCACTTGCGCTTGAGCGCATCCAGCCGCGCTTCTGCGCGTTTGAGCGCGAACCAGCAATAGCCGATCAGCCCTGCAGTCCCGGCAATCCCCAGCCCATAGGCCATGATGACATAGGTCCACTGGGTCATGCGGCCGCAAGCCTGCGCATGCGCGCTTCGATGCGGATATCGGCGAGCAGGGTGCGCATGCGCATCAGCACGATCGCGCCAAAGATGAGCGAAAAGCCGATCACGGCCATGCCGAGCGGCCAGAGAAAGGCGGGGTCGATCGCCGACTTGCCGATCGAGATGCTCGCGGGCTGGTGCAGGCTGTTCCACCATACCACAGAACGGTTGATGATCGGCACGTTGACCGCGCCGACCAGCCCGAAGATCGCGGCGACGCGCGACGTGCCGCCACGTCCGGCCGCTGCATCCTTCTGGCTGGCATCGGCGAGCGCGATATAGCCGAGGTACAGGAAGAACAGCACCAGCATCGAGGTCAGCCGTCCGTCCCACACCCACCAGGTGCCCCAGGTCGGCCGCGCCCAGATCGAACCGGTCGCAAGGCACAAGGCGCAGAAGAATGCGCCGGGCACGGCAGAAGCGCGCGCCGCGATCCCCGCGAGCGGGTGCCGCCAGACGAGCTCGACCAGGCTGGCAATCGCGATGCTGGTCCAGCCCGCCATGCCCAGCCAGGCGGCAGGCACGTGGATGTAGAGGATGCGCACCGTCTCGCCCATCAGCCGGTCGGCAGGCGCGTTGAACACGCCGAGGAACAGCGCGATGGCGACCATGATCAGCCCGGAAACCATGAACGCCGGGGTCAGCGGACGGGCGATGGACAGGAACCGCGTGGGATTGGCAAAACCGTGCATGAGCGAAGGTGCGTCAGCTTCCTAGCGCCGAGGCATATCGGCGTCATGCCCTTGTTGCCACGATGCCGCTGCAGCCTCAAGGGAATTTGCGTTTAGCGGGATGCACCAAAGGCAACTGGCGGACGTACCAGTGGCTGTAATCCGCTCGTTCGCCTCAAGAACGTCATCCTGAACTTGTTTCAGGACCCATCGTGCCCCCAAAAGCCGAAGCCGCGTGGGGAGAAATGGGCCCTGAAACAAGTTCAGGGTGACGGATCGACCAAACACTCAGCTTAGCGCCAAGCCACCGACAAGCTCAGGCTGAGCGGCGTTGGTGACCTCCGTTCGTCAACCTCGCCCGATCAGCTTCTGCGCCATCCGGTCGGCGACGGTCGCGGGCGATTCGCCTGTGGTGCGGCTTTCCTGCCAGATGCCGGTCAGGCGCTGCGGAATGCCGGTGAGGCGCGCGTGCACCTCCTCGACCTGCGCGGTGCGGCCTTCAGCCTGCGCGAAATATTCGAGCGCGACCGAGATGATGCCGCCGGCGTTGATGACATAATCGGGCGCATAGAGAATGCCGCGGTCGATCAGCATGTCGCCGTGATGCGATCGCGCGAGCTGGTTGTTCGCGCCGCCCGCGACGATGGCGACATTGAGCTTCTCGATGCTTTCCGAATCGAGGATCGCGCCCAGGGCATTGGGGCTGAACACATCGGCCTCGACCTGCATGATGCGGTCGGCGCTGACGGTTTCGGCGCCCAGCTCGTCGGCGAGCTGCTTTGCGCGATCGGCATTGACGTCGGCCAGCGTCAGCTTCGCGCCTTCGGCGGCGAGCAGCCGGGCGAGACCGCCGCCAACGCTGCCCGTGCCCTGCACCGCGATGCGCACGTCCTTCAGCCGGTCGGTGCCCAGCTTGAACGCGACCGCCGCCTTGACGCCCAGGAAGATGCCCTTGGCGGTGAACGGTCCCGGATCGCCGCCAGCCGAGCCTGCGTCCTGCACCGGCAGGCCCGAGACGAATTTGGTGCGCTTGGAGATCGCCACCATGTCCGCATCGGACATGCCGATATCCTCGGCGGTGACATAGCGCCCGCCGAGCGCATCGATCGCATCGCCGAACGCGGCGAGCATTTCGGGGGTCTTGCGGTTATCGGCATCGGCGAGGATCACCGCCTTGCCACCGCCCATCGGCAGGCCCGCCATGGCGTTCTTGTAGCTCATGCCGCGCGACAGGCGCAGCGCATCGGTGATGGCGCGGCCCTTGTCGGCATAATGCCAGAAGCGCGTGCCGCCGCCTGCGGGGCCAAGAGCCGTGGAGTGAATCGCGATGATCGCCGAAAGCCCCGAGGCGCGGTCGTGCACATATTGCACCGCCTCATGCTCGTCGAAGTCCGGCAGATCCCAATAGCTTTGCACGCGCCCGTCTCCCCAAGGCTGGTCGCGCGGCAGGCCTTTGAAAAAAGGCAAGGATTTCAAGAGCAGATGGGGCGACCGATGGGGTTCGAACCCACGACCTCCGGTACCACAAACCGGCGCTCTAACCAACTGAGCTACGGTCGCCACACACTGCTTACGCCACGCGGAGGCGTCCCTTAGGGGCGCGCGGGCGGGATCGTCAAGCGACGAAATCAAGGCGGTCGCTATCTTACAAACTGCCCCTGCAATGCAAGGGAAAATGCGGCAAAAATGCTTGTCTGCGAAATTAAATTAGCTGCGTCGGTTCACGGCTCGCCGATGCGGCGGCTGATGATGCGCGCCGGCGTCAACTGCGCATCGAGCAGGCTGGTCTGCCGCCACCGACTCTCGCCCTGCGCGATCACCAGATCGAGCTCGAACCAGCGGGTGACGATCTGCGGCTGCGATTCGATCTCCGGCCCAAAGGTCTGCGATTGCAGTGCCAGCGGCCGCCAGAAATCGGCAATGCGCGCATAGCCGAGCGGCGGACGATCCGCGATCATGGTGCGCGCGCGGTCGAGCGGGATCTTGCCCGGGGCGAGCATCATGATCAGCGGTGCCTGTTCGGGCAGCAGCGTGTTGACGTTGATCGGCGAGAGAATCGCATCGGGCAGCGCACAAATCCACGGCTCGAGCCGCGCAAAGATCTGCGGCGTCATGCCCCGAAGCGCCTGAATCTCGCCCTTGTCGCCCAGAAGTCTTCCCGCAGTGCGATAAGGCTGGTCGAGCTGCTGATAATATTGGTCCTCGGCCCCGGCGGGCTGCGCCGCCTGATCGGTATCGATCCAGTCGGCCAGCGCATCGGCCAGCCCCCGCGCCTCGTCCGACCCTATGCCCAGCGCCTGCATGAGCCCGGCAAACTGGCCGATGCCGATGGGCCGCGCGGCCAGGTCGCCCGGCTGGCCCGCGACCACCGAGTTCAGGTTGAAGCAATTGCCCCCATCGTTGACCGTAGCCGTTACCACCGCGCCCGATCCGTCGCCGATCGGCAGCACATTGGGCTGGCCGATCCAGCCACCGACATTCACCGTGCGCGCCGGGCTCAGGTCGAGCTGGCGCTTGATCTCGCGCGCGGCAAACTGCTCCGCGCCCAGCGCCGCAAAGCGCGCGCGGTCCGCCGCATCGGCATTGGCGGCGAGGCGGACGGCGAGGTTGACCCGATCGAGAATCAGCGTGGTGACGATCGCCATCACCGCGACCAGCAACAGCACGCTGAGCAACGCGATGCCGCGTTCGCCGGGTTTGCTGGCAGGGCGCGCGCTCATCCGCCGCCGCCTGCGACCAGGAATTCGAAGGTCAGCGGCCGCGTGCCATTGCCCTGCTGCACCAGAGTGAGCTCGATCGCGATCGGCAGTTCGTCGGTGCGCTGCGGGCGCCATTCGGTCTGCCACACCCCCTGCTTGTCGCGAAAACGCAGCCGCGCCTGCTCGATCCCTTCGAGAATCGCGACAGGCGCGCCGGTTTTCGCGCCATCGGCCTTGGGCGCGATCGCGCGGGTCAACTGCCCATTGGTGAGCGCCCATTCGACCCGCTGCAGGCTCGACGATCCGGGCTGCGGGTCGATCTGCGCAACCTGGCGCGAAAAGCCGAGCAGCAGGCCGTCCTCGCCGCTCATCAGTGCGACCCGGTCACTCCCCATCGCATCGCGCGATGGGCGCGGCAGCATCAGCGTCATGTCCTGCGCCAGGATCGCGGAAAAGCGGCGCAGATCGCCCATCTCCTCGAGCCGCACCGCACTGCGCGCCTCGGCCTCGACGCTCTGGCGCAGCAGCACGACCGAGGCGGTGGCGATCATCCCGAAGATGAACAGCGCGACCATCATTTCGACCAGGGTGAAGCCATTGGATACGGTGGCGCGCTCTACTTCTAGCCCGTTTGTCCCGAGCGAAGTCGAGGGACCTGCGGACACGTCCCTCGACTTCCCGGCTTGGCCGGGAAGTTTATCCCGAGCGGCTGGCTTGCCAGCCAGCCGAGGGGCTCGGGACAAACGGAGGGGAGTGCGATCTCGCGAAATCACAAAACCGGCCTCAGCACGGTGAGCGTCACCTCGGGCCCCGTCCCCTGGCGCACCGCCAGATCGACCTTGAGCAGTTCGCCCCCTTGCAGGGCTGTCGTGCTGCGCCGCCAGGCGAAATCGCGACCCGCGTTGGTCACCCTGCCCTCCGTGTCGCCGAGCGCGGGCGGATTGGGATCGGTCAAGGCCTCGACCGCCAGATTGCGCACGGTGATCTCGCTGTACAACCGGCTGTCGAGCTCGGCGGTCTGCATCAGGCTCGCACCCTGCAGCTTTATCAGCGCGAGTGCGGCGATCGAGAACACCGCCAGCGCAACCAGCATTTCGAGCAGGCTGAAGCCCGAGTCTCGGCGGGATGGGCGGGGACGGCGCGGCATGGCCCGCCATTTAGCCGTCAACGCAGCCGCGCGCCAGCCGTTTGCGGCTTGAATCGCCCCCCGATTGACCGCTATTCGCAAGGCGGGGCGTGGCCGCAAGAGGCATGGGGACGATGAGCGACAGCGAGACAGCAAGCAACCAGTGCAACACGGTGGCGCTGGGCAGGATCCCCGGCATCCAGAAGGTGCCGACCCCCCGCATGGAATTGTACATCCTGCGCAATTTCCTTTCGCCCGAAGAATGCGCGCGCTTCGTCGAGAAGATCGATGCCGACCGCAGGCCGTCGACCATCGCCGATCCCAATGGCGACAATTATTTCCGCACCTCCGAAACCTGCGACATGCGCGGCGACGATCCCGATGTGATTTCGCTCGACCAGCGGCTGAGCGCGCTGTCGGGCATCGACCTGCAATTCGGCGAAACGCTGCAGGGCCAGCGTTATGCCGTGGGCCAGGAATTCAAGGCGCATACCGATTATTTCGAGCCACAGGGTCAGGACTTCACCCGCTATACAACAGTGGGCGGCCAGCGGACCTGGACGTTCATGATCTATCTGAACGAACCCGAAGCGGGCGGCGCGACACGGTTCAAGACCATCGACAAGTCGATCCGTCCGGAAATCGGCAAGCTGGTCGCGTGGAACAACCGCAGGCCCGATGGCAGCTGCAATCCGGCCACCATCCACCACGGCATGAAGGTTCGTGAGGGCACCAAATACGTCCTCACCAAATGGTATCGCGAGAGGCCCTGGCGCCTGTGAGCGCCACCCGATACCGCCCCGGTCCCGCGATGCTGGTGACGGCGGCCTTTATCGGGCCCGGCACCGTCACCGCCTGCGCCAGCGCAGGGATAGGTTTCGGCTATGCGCTGCTCTGGGCGCTCGTCTTCGCGACCATCGCGACCATTGTCCTCCAGAACATGGCCGCGCGCGTCGCCATCGTCACCGGCAAGGGGCTGGCCGAGGCGATCCTCGCGGCGGCGGCGAATCCGGCGCTGCGCTGGGCCATCGCGGCGCTGATCTTCGCCTCGCTCGCCATCGGCAATTCGGCCTATCAGGCGGGCAATATCAGCGGAACGGCGGCGGGCCTCAAGCTGCTGGGCGCGGGCACGGTGTCCCCTGCCCTGCTGGCGCTGGCGACCGGCCTGCTGGCGGCGGCGCTGGTGGTGATCGGCAAGCCGGCCTGGCTGGAAAAGCTGCTGATTGCGCTGGTGCTGGCCATGTCGCTTGCGTTTATCGGCGGCCTCGCGGTGATCCGGGTAGACTGGGGCGCGGTGCTGGCGGGGTTCGTGCCCAGCCTGCCCGCCGACAGCCTGTTCACCGCGATCGCGCTCATCGGCACCACCGTCGTCCCCTATAACTTGTTCCTCCACGCCGCCTCGGTGCGCGGCAAGTTCGCCGCCGATGCCGAGGGGCTGGCAGCATCAGGAATTGATACGGCGGTATCGGTAGTGATCGGCGGACTGTTGTCGATGGCCATCGTCGTGATGGGCGCGGCGACGGCAGCGATGGCCGCGACCGGCAGCGGCCCGCTCGACGATATTGCGCTGCGGCTCGAGAGCCTTTTCGGCCTGCCGGCGCGGATCGTGTTCGCGCTTGGTCTGGTGGGTGCCGGGTTCAGTTCCGCCCTCACGGCGCCGCTCGCGACCGGTTATGTGCTGGCCGAGATGATGGGTAGCGCGAACGATCCTGCGCGGCGCACGCGGATCTTCAAGCGCACCGCGCTGGCGGTGATCGGCATCGGCACCGCCTTTGCCTTTTTCGCGGTCAACCCGGTCGAACTGATCCTGATCGCGCAATCGGCCAATGGCCTGTTGCTGCCGATTCTCGCCGGCTTCCTGCTCTGGGTCGCCGCGCGAAAGGCGAGCCTGGGCGCGTTCGCCAACGGCCCCGTCGCCAATCTGGCAGGCGGCGCGGTGGTGCTGGTCTGTGCGGGGCTGGGCACGCGATTGATCCTGCGCTCGGCGGGGATCTGGCCATGAACTGCTCGATCGATCTCAACGCCGATCTGGGCGAACAGCCCGAGGAGAAGGCGCGCGACATAGCGCTGATGCAGGTGATCTCCAGCTGCAACATCGCGTGCGGCGGCCATGCCGGGGACGAGGCGAGCATGACGGTGATGCTGCGCGCGGCCAGGGCGGCGGGTGTCGCGGCGGGCGCGCATCCCAGCTATCCCGACCGCCCCGGTTTCGGGCGGGTGTCGCTCGACATGCCGCTCGACGCGCTGATCGGCTCGCTGCTCGAACAGGTGCGCGCGCTGGAGTCCGTTGCAGCGCGTGAGGGCGTGGCACTCACCCATATCAAGCCGCACGGCATGCTCTATAACGATCTGGCCGACCGGCCCGCCATGGCCCTCGCGGTGTCGCGAGCCCTGCACGACGCCTTCCCGCATCTGGCGCAGGTCGGGCTCGCGCATTCGGCCAGCGAGGAGGCGGCGCGCGCGGTCAGTGCCCGCTTCATCGCCGAGGGCTTTGTCGATCGTGGCTATACGCCCGCGCGCCGCCTGGTCCCGCGCTCGCAGCCCGGCGCCTTGATCGCCAGCGATACCGATCGCGCCGCGCAGGCGATCGCGATTGCGACAGGCGAGCCGATCACCGCCAATGACGGCAGTCTGATCCATGTTATGGCGCAAAGCCTGTGCATTCATTCGGACAGTCCCGGTGCTGAACAAACCGCTTTGCGGATTGCAGGCGAGATGGCAGTCTTGGGGATAACCATAAAAGCCCCTGGAGAGCTGCCCGATGAGCCAGTCGATCTATTGCGCCGATGACTGGTTGATGATCCAGGGCTTGCCTGCGGAGCGCGTGGCGGCCCTCGCAGCGGCGGCGGAAGGCGGTGGCTGGGACGATATCGTGCCGGGGCTCGACAGCCTGTCGCTGAGCTGGAACCCGGCGGAGCGCAACCTGGAGGCCGCGCGCGCTGCGGCAGAGATGCTTGCCGCAAGCGATTTCGAGGCAGCGCCTATGGCATCGATCGCCCCTGCCATATTGCACATATGCTATGACCAGCCCTGGGCGCATGATGCCGATATCGTCGCCGAATTGCTGGGCATGCCGACCGATGCGCTGCCCGGCTGGCACGCGGCGCAGGACTGGCGCGTGGCGATGCTCGGCTTTCAGCCCGGCTTTGCCTATCTCACCTGTGATGCGCGCATTCCCGACATCCCGCGCCTCGCCGATCCTCGGTCGCGCGTCGAGGCGGGGTCGGTCGGTCTGCTCGGCCAGATTTGCGGGCTCTATCCGCACGCAGGGCCGGGCGGCTGGCCGATCATCGGGCGGATCGCCGAGACGTTGTTCGATCCGCACGGCCCCTCGCCTGCGCTGCTGCAGGCAGGGCAGAAGGTTCGGTTCGAGCGGATCGATGCGAGCGAGCTCGGACGCCGCACGGGAGGCGCGGCATGACGCTCACCGTGGTCAAGGCCGGGCTGCAATCGAGCATCCAGGCCGCCCCCTATCGCGGGCTGCGCAAGCTGGCCGTGCCTTCGGGCGGCGCGGCGGACGGGCTGAGCCTCGCGCTCGCCAATCGGCTGGTCGGACGCCCGCTCGATGCCGCCGCGATCGAGATCACGCTCGGTCCGGCAGAGTTCCGCGCCGATCGTGCACTCGCCGTCGCGGTGACCGGCGCGCCGTGTCAGGTGCAGATCAACGGCGACGAGGCCGAGCCGCACCAGACGCTGCATCTCAAGGCCGGCGACACGCTCAGCATCGGGCGCGTCTGGGCCGGATGCCGAGTCTATATGGCATTGTCCGCCCCGATCGAGGTTCCGTCAGTGCTCGGCACCCGCTCGACGCTGATCGGCGCGGGCTTTGGCGGGCTGGACGGGCGCGCGCTCGCCGATGGCGATGTGCTGACGCTGGGCGAGGACGGCGACGCGGTGCCCGCGCTGGTCACCCCGCCCGAGCTGCAGCCGTTTTTCGGCCATGGCTTCGTGCTGCGCGTGGTGGCGGGGCCGGAAAGCGAGCGGCTGGCGCTGGGCATGGCGGCGCTTGCAAGAAAGCGATGGAGGGTCTCGTCGCGGTCGAGCCGCATGGGGCTGAAATTGCAGGGCACGGTGATCGACCTGAACTCCGCCACGCCGATCCGCAGCGGCGCGGTCTTTCCCGGCATCATCCAGTGCCCGCCCGATGGCCTGCCGTACCTGATCGGCTGCGAGGGCCAGACCACGGGGGGCTATCCGCGCATCGGCCAGGTCATCCGCGCCGACCGGCATCTGATCGGCCAGCTCGCGCCCAATGCGACGATGCTGCTGGTGCCCGTCCAGCCCGATCAGGCCGAACAGATATTGCATGAGAAGATGAAGCTCTGGGCCGAGTGGTTGCCCGGCCTTTCGCTTGCCTGATCAGGCGGAGATCGCCGCGAAGATCATCGGCCCGCCGATCTCGATCGATTTCTGATAGGCCGGGCGCGCGCGCAGCCGCTCGAGATAGGCGATGGTATTGGGCCGCTCGCCGATCTGCTTGCTGACGGTCGCCACCTCGAGCAGATAGGCCATGTTGATGTCCGCCCCGCTCAGCCGGTCGCCGACCAGATAGTCATGGCCCGTGACCGCGCGTTCGACATGGTCGAGCAGCTTGTTGACTTCCGCGCCCATGAAGCCGCCGAGCATCGGGCCGAGGCCGCCGAAGCGGGGTGCCAGCGCGGAAAAGATGATCGGGCTCGCCATCGTGCCCTCAGCAAAATGCAGCCATTCGAGATAGGCCGGGCGGTCCTTGGCATTCGCCGGGGCCAGCGTCTCGCTGCCGAAGCGCTCGATCAGATATTCGATGATCGCGCCCGATTCGACCATGACATGCCCGTCGACGATCACCGTCGGCGCCTTGGACAGCGGATGCACTTCGGCCAGCTGCGGCGGCGCGCGGAAGGTCTGCGGATCGCGCTGGTGGCGCACCATCTCATAGGGCGTACCCATTTCCTCGAGCAGCCAGATCACGCGGGTCGAGCGCGAATATTCGAGGTGATGCAGCACGATGCTCATGGCGTTTCTCTCCGGTTCTTATGTTCTTGCAGGCTTTGCGATCAGTCCGCAGACGTCATCGTCTCGGGCGCGGCTTCGGGCAACGGCGCGTTCAGCCGCGGATCGTTGTCAAGCTCGGTCCAGTCGCTGTACGGACGGCCATAGACCTGGTCGAAAAACTCGTACGGCAGGCGGAAGGGCCGGGTCGAACCGCTGTTCCACAGCATCACGATTCCGGTGCGCCGTTCGGGATCGAACCACATCACCGCGCGATAGCCGTTGACCGCGCCGCCATGGCCGACCAGCCAATGCCCGTCATAGATATGGCTGCGCCAGCCCTGGCCGTAACCATGGCTGATGATCAGCGCCTCGGGCCCGCCGCGTCCGCCCTTGTAGGTCGCGACACGCGGACGGTGGATTTCGGCGAGCACGCCCGGGCTGATGACCTGCGGCGCCTGGCCCATCTGCGCCTCCATCCAGCGCGCCAGGTCGACGATGTTCGAACTGACCCCAGCGGCGGCGGGAACGCGGAAATAGGCGTCCGACAAGGTCTGCACCTGACGATGGCGATAGGGCCGCGCCCAGCTTTTCGCGCCGGTCAGGTTCGCCATGCCGAGGCCTGCGCTCTTCATCCCCAGCGGCGCGAACAGCATCTGCTCGGCAAGCTGGTCATAGGGCGTCTTGGTCGCGTTGGCGACGATCTCGCTGAACGCGTCATAGGCGACGTTCTGATAGCTGTGGCAGTCGCCCGGCATGCACTGCTGCGGCACGGTGGACAGCATGTTGCGCAGCATCGGCGCAGGATCGCCCGATTCGAGCTTTCCGTCATAGGCATTGCGCGCAAGGCCCAGCCGGTGCGCCAGCAAGTCCGGGATGGCGAGCCGGTTTTCCGCGCCGCCCGCCAGCTTCAGTGTGGTGTGATACGAGGACAAGGGCGCAGACAGGCTGAGCTTGCCCTGCTGCGCGAGCTGATAGGCGAGCGTTCCTGCGACGCCCTTGGAGACCGAGGCCCAGCGGAACACAGTCTGTGGGCTCACCGGCAGCCCGGCCTCGCGATCGGCAAAACCATATCCGTTGACGAAGGTGAGCCGCCCGTTCTCGACCGCTGCGACCGCAAGCCCCACCATTTCGGGATCGCGCATCATTCGCGTAATCCGCGCATCGAGCGCGGCATAATCGACCTGGCCTTGCCAGCGATCGGGCGTCAGCGGCAGATTGGCATCGTCGATGAGCGGCGCGCTGGCCTGTGCAGCGATCGCGGGCGTGCCGGTGACGACGACCCCGCCCCCGCGCGATACGCTCATGCCGATCAGCAAGGCCCCCGCGGCCACGCCGCCTGCGGTCCAGACCAACGGACTGCGCAGCCAGTGCTTCATGCGATCTCCGATGTGTAAATTGCGCCCCGGCCGCAATGCCTTATTGCCTGCATCTCAGCCACTTTACACGTTCTGCCCTGTAAAATGCTTAAACACAAGTGAGGCACGATTCGGCCTGTCGCCGCAGCGCGTCAGGCTGGCGGCTAAAGCGGGTCGGCCCCCGCCGCGACGATCGGCGAGACATAATCGGGATCGTGCTGGAACGGCAGCGGACTGTCTGCGCGCAGCGCCTGCAGGATCGCGGCGAAATCTGTCACGGGCCTGAAGCCCAGCAGCCGTTCAGCCTTGGCAGGATCGTAAACGCGGTCGATCGCTGTCGGCAATTGCCAGCCGCGCTGCGCGTAGAGCTCCGCGGCATCGGGATGATAGCGCGCGATCACGCCTGGTGCATCTTCCACCAGCGCTGCGGCATCCCCGCGCGCAAAGGGCGGCGGGGCGGAAAGCACGAAGGCCTGGAAGCCGAGCCCCGCCGGTGCCTCCAGCGCGGCAATATGCGCGCGTGATGCATCCTCGACTGTCAATCGCCGGTTGAGAAACTCGTTGGCCTTGAGGTTCGGGCCCGGCAGCGATGCGTCGGTATCGTCGTCCTCCGGAAAGAACCGTCCGGTGCGCATCACCAGCGCATCGATGCCGTGCAGATCGGCATAGAGGCGGCACAGCTCCTCCGCCGCCAGCTTGGTGACGCCATAGATGTTGCGTGGGCGCAAGGGACCGAAATCCTCGTCGAGCCAGAACGCCGCCTTCGCCCCGCCCGCTGCGCCCGCGCGAACATCGGCGCGGACCATCAGCGAGGTGGTCGAGGTGAAGATGAAACGCTTGTGCCCGGCCGCGACCGCTGCCTCGAGCAGGTTGAGCGTGCCGGTGACATTGACCTCGACAAAGCTCTGCGCGCGATAGCGCACGATATCGGGCTTGTGCAGTGCGCCGGCATGAATGACGCAACTGGGCTGGTGATCGGCAAAGGCGCACTCGACGCTGGCGCGGTCGGCGACCGAGGCCATGATATCGGTCTCGGCTCCGGCGACGATATCGAGGCCGATGACCGTGTGCCCCGCTTCGCGCAGCATCGGGGCCAGAAACCGTCCGAGCCAGCCCGACGACCCGGTGAGCAGGACGCGGTGCGGCTGGCTCATGCGGCGCGGTGATCCTCGCGGATGGTCGCGACGCCAGCAATCTCTTCCTCGTGCGCAGGATCGCGCCAGGTTTCGGCCAGCGCCTGCGCCTCCCAGTCGAGCATGGCGGGATGCGCAAGTACGCGCTCGACCCAGGCCTGGCCCTTGGCTCCGATCTTGAGATCGAAGCTGCGGACGCGATAGGCGACCGGCGCGAAGAACGCATCGACGGCAGTGAAGCTATCACCCGCCAGCCAGGGGCCGCCAAACCGATCGAGCCCTTGCGCGAAGAGCTCGCCGATACGGTCGATATCGGCCTGAAGCGCGGGCGGGACCGCGATCAGCTCGGCGCGCACGCCGACGCTCATCGGGCAGATATTGCGCAGGGGCGAGAAGCCCGAATGCATCTCGGCCGCCGCTGAGCGCGCCCAGGCGCGCGCGACTGGATCGGCGGGCCAGACGCCTGCATGCCGTTCGGCCAGATATTCGACGATCGCGAGCGAATCCCAGACGATCACGTCATCATCGTGCAGGCAGGGCACCTTGCCATTGGGCGCGAAGCTGCGAAACTCTTCGGAATTGTCGGGCCCGGCAAAGGGCACCAGTCTGTCCTCGAACGGAATGCCAAGCGCCTTCATCAGCAGCCAGGGACGCAGCGACCAGCTCGAATAATTGCGGTTCGCGGTGAAGAGGGTGTAGCTCATCAATCTGCCTCCTTGCCCAGATGGCGGTTCAGGAATGCGACGCTGTCTTGCAGCACCGGCCCCTTGCTGCGGAACGGCACCGACAAGGCCATAACCACTTCCTCATGGTCAAGCCCGCGATAGTTGATCAGCTCCGCGGGCGCGCCCAGTGCCCGAAGCCGCTTCGACAGGTTGATCGCGTTGCGCGGACGCACGGTTTCGTCCTTGGTGCTCGTCACCAGCAGCATCGGCGGCGCATCGGCGCGCGCCTGCTCGATCGGCTGGGTGACCTTGGGGTCGGGATAGGCCGCCATCGCGTCGATCGAGCGCTTGGTGGTGAAGGGGTAGAAATCATACGGCCCGCTCATCCCGACCACGGCCTTGACGATGCCGGGGTCGATATCCGCGGCCTTGAGCCAGCGCGGATCGAGCGCGAGCAGCACCGCAATATGCGCGCCCGCCGAGTGCCCCGAAAAGGCAACGCGCTTGGGATCGCCGCCATAGCGCGCGATATTGTCGCGCACCCAGGCCACCGCCTCTGCCCCGTCCTGAACGAAGGCCGGGAAGCGGACGTCTGGTACCTTGCGATAATCGGGGATGACCACGACAAAGCCCTGGCGCGCGAAGGCGCGTCCGGCAAAGGCATAGTCCGCCCTCGCCCCCTTCACCCAGCCGCCGCCGTGCCAGAAGATCAGCACCGGGCGCTTGTCGCCGTTCGATGCCCCTTCGGCGCGCCATATGTCGAGCGTCTGGCCATGGCTGCCGAAGCGCACGCCCTGCGTTACCAGCCGTGCGCCCTTGCCTCCGCCCATCGCGGCATCAAGCTGGCTCAGCAGCAGCGGCGGCGAAGTCGTCGCGGCGACAAGGCCCAGCCCTGCCACCGCTGCGAACACCACGCCAAGGCCCAGCTTCGTGCCGCGCTTCATGCGAGGCTCAGCTGACGTAATGCGCGGTGGTCTTGGAAGCGACCTCATCTGCAGTGACGCCTGGGGCCAGTTCGATCAGCCTGAAAGGGCTGTCATGGTCGGGTCGCTGGAACACCGCGAGATCGGTGATGATCATGTCGACCACATTCTTGCCGGTGAGCGGCAGCGTGCAGGCCGGAATGAATTTGGGGTCGCCGTTCTTGCTGGTATGCTCCATCACGACGATGATCTTCTTGACGCCCGCGACCAGGTCCATCGCACCGCCCATGCCCTTGATCATCTTGCCGGGGATCATCCAGTTGGCGATGTCGCCATTTTCGGCGACCTCCATCGCGCCGAGCACGGTCAGATCGATATGCCCGCCGCGGATCATCGCGAAGCTGTCCGACGAGCTGAAATAGCTCGACGAGGCGAGTTCGCTGATCGTCTGCTTGCCCGCATTGATAAGGTCCGCGTCCTCGTCTCCCTCGAGCGGGAACGGGCCGATGCCGAGCATGCCATTTTCCGACTGCAGCGTCACCTCGATGCCTTCAGGCACATGGTTCGCGACCAGCGTCGGGATGCCGATGCCCAGGTTGACGTAATAGCCGTCCTTGAGTTCCTTCGCGGCGCGCGCCGCCATGTCGTCACGGGTCCAGGGCATTATCGGTTACTTAGCCTCCTGAAGATCAAGCCGCCGTTCGATACGGTCAAGCCGAGAGTCGATACGATCCACCCGGCGGCTGACAGAGGCGATACCCTCTTCCAGATGCCCAAGGCGCTCACGCGTTTCCATGCCCCGCTCGATTTCGGTGTCGAGCTTGTCCTCGATCGGGCGCAACCGTTCGAGAATGAGGTTTTCAACATTGTCGTTCACTGTCCGTCCGGCTCCCAATGGGTGTCGGTGGGAAATATATCATCAAAGCCCCCCCGGATCGACGGGCCGTAGACCGGATTGGCGAACAGGAACCAGCCATTGCCCCAGAGCCTGTCATAGGGTGCGGCGGTGGCGAGCGCGCGGCGCTCAAGCGGGGGCAGTTCGGGCTTGTTGAACGCATTGCGGAAATCACCGAGCTGGTCGCCCGCCATCGCGATGACGCACCAGCGCGCGGCGATGGTCGCGCGGCGCTGGTCCTTGCTCGATCCCGTGGCGTCGTCGCCCATCAGGAACAGCGTGTCGCCATGCTTGAAGCTGCCCAGGCCCGCAGCGGCAAGCGTTTCCTCGCTGCCCTTGGCATTAGCGGAAGAGCGGTTGGTGTTGGCAATGGGCGTGATCCCCGCCGCGCGCAAAGCCTGCATCGCCTCGACCGCGCCGGGCATCGCCACGGCCTTGCCCGTGCCGGTCTTTTCCCACTGGTCCCAGGTCTTCGCGTCGAATTCCTTGCCGGTCATCGCGAACCAGCGCATCGGGCCGATATTCCAGATCAGCGTCTCGTCGGCATCGAACACGGCGGCGAGCGGCTTGTTACCGCAGGCGAAGGGCTTGCCGGTCGTCTCGTCGATGATCACGCTGTCGGCAGGCCGCGCCTTGGCCTTGGCGAGCGCATAGGATGTGAGCGCGCCATAGGTCTGACGCACCGAGATCGCGCCCTCGGCCGAGCCGTATAGCCATTGCTGGCCCATCGGGACGGTCGGGACCATCGCGGTCTGCGCAGGTGCCGGAGCAGGCGGCGCGGCGGGCGCCTCGACGATGGTCGTGGTGCAGGCGGAGAGCGCCAACGCGGCCAGGACCGCGCCGCCCCTGCCAGCGCGGTGGTCTTGTCGCATCCTCACGCGTCCGCCCGCTCGCGCACGGTGCGGAACTCGATCTTCTTGTCGTACGGCGCGCCGCAGATCAGGCGCTTCACATAGATGCCGGGCAGATGGATGGCATCGGGATCAAGGCTGCCGGTCTCGACGATTTCCTCCACCTCGGCGACGCAGATCTTGCCTGCGGTCGCCATCGGCTGGTTGAAGTTGCGCGCGGTCTTGCGGAAGATCAGGTTGCCCGACTTGTCGGCCTTCCATCCCTTGATGATGCACAGATCGGCATAGATGCCGCGTTCCAGAATATAGGTCTGGCCGTCGAAATCCTTGTGCTCCTTGCCCTCGGCGACCTGGGTCCCGACGCCGGTCTTGGTGTAGAAGCCGGGAATGCCCGCACCGCCCGCGCGGCAGCGTTCGGCGAGTGTCCCTTGCGGGCAGAATTCCACCTCGAGCTCGCCTGCCAGATACTGCCGCTCGAACTCCTTGTTCTCGCCGACATAGCTTGAGATCATCTTCTTGACCTGGCGCGTACGCAGCAGCTTGCCGAGCCCCTCGCCGTCGATCCCGGCATTGTTCGAGGCGATGGTGAGATCCTTGGTGCCCGCGTCGCGGATCGCGTCGATGAGCCGCTCGGGAATACCGCACAGGCCGAAACCGCCTGCGCAGATGTGCATCCCGTCGAACAGAAGTCCCTCCAGAGCGGATGCGGCGTCGGGATAGATTTTCTGCATGACGGATGTCTCCCAGTCAAAAGGGTCTTGGATCGGCAGCCGGACGGCCAACTTTGATGATTCGAGCGTCCCGCCTTCGCCTAGCGTCCCGCCCCGGCTTTTTCCAGCACCGCTTGATTTGAATCAATGCACTTGGGTCCGCTTCCGGCGCAATTTGGTTACGTCAAAAGAGGAGAGCGTGTGATGAAATCCATTCTGGTTTACGCCGATGGCGGCAAGGCCTTCGAATCCCGTCTGCAGGTGGCGCTTGACCTCGCCCGCGCGCAGAACGGGCATATCACCTTCCTGCAGGCGACGCCGCTTTCGGGTTTTATCGTGATGGACCCGATGGGCGGCAGCTATGTGCCTGCGGGCATGCTCGAACAGCTTCGCGCCGACGAGGAAAAGCTGCGCGCGCTGGTCGAGGCGCAGATGAGCATCGAGGGCCTGCCCTGGGACTGGACCGCCTATGACGGCGACGTCACCCAGGCGGTGATCAGCGCGTCGCGTCTTGCCGATGTCATCGTGCTGTCGCTCGACAATGCCGAGCGCAATGTACGCCCGCATCCGTTGCTGTCGATCGCCGATGTCGCGGTCGAAACGCGCTGCCCGGTGCTGGCGGTGCCGACCACGCTCAAGTCGCTCTATACCGGCGGCAAGATCCTCATCGCCTGGGACGGCAGCCACGAAGCGGCCAATGCGGCGCGCCAGGCGCTTCCTCTGCTCAAGAACGCAGGCTCGGTGCATCTGTTGACGGTGGTCGAGCCCAAAAAGGCGGCCGGCTTCCCCTCGACCGAGGCGTGCGAATATCTCTCGCGCCATGGCGTATGCAGCGAGTTGATCGAACGCGAGCGCGGCCTCATGTCGATCGAGGAGATCATCGAGAATGTCGCAGGCGAGATCGGCGCGGACCTGCTCGTCATGGGCGCGTTCGGCCATAGCCGCTTGCGCGAAGTGCTGCTCGGCGGGGTGACGCGCTATTTCCTCAAGGATTCCAACATCCCGCTGCTGCTGGCGCATTGAGCCGGGTCGCCACCGCTCCCGCCAATAGCGGCGGGAGCGGCCTGGATCACATGCGGACGGTGAACCCGGCCTGGATCATGAACGGCTGGCCGGGCAGCACGCCGCGCGCGCGGTCGACAATGTACAGCCGGTCGAACAGGTTGCGTGCCGAGAGGAACACCTCCCAATTGCCCTGGGGCGGACCGTAGGACACGGCGGCATTCACCTGGGTCCAGCCGTTGATGCGGCCGCGCTGGCCATCGGGCGTCACCGGGATCAGGTTGACGTCGTCGGCAAACATCGAAGACTGGCTGACCAGTTCGACCTGGCCGGTAAAGCCGCGATGCTCGATGCCGACCGCTGCGTTGAACAGCCACTCGGGCGCATAGGGCAGCCGGTTGCCCTCGATATTGCGCGCGACACCGCAAGGCACCGGGCCGTTGCCGGTAAGCACCGGCGTGCCGATGGTCGCGCCGTCGAAACAGGGCGCGGTGGCGATGCGCGTGCTCTTGTAGCGGGCATTGGCGACCCAGGTCGCAGCCATGCGCGCGAACACATCGGTGTCCGCTCCCGTCCACCCCGCCTCGCGCGAGGAGAGCGACAGCGACAGCTCACCGCCCCGGTGCAACGTGCGCCCGGCAGAGGTCAGCGTCGCACCGACCCCGCCCGCCACCGATTGCGCGACGATCTGATTGTCGAACTCCATGACGAAGAACGTCGCATCGCCGCGCACGCCCTTGACGATATTGCCACGTACACCGGCTTCCCAGTTCCAGCTGAGCTCCGGATCGAGATCGACCGTGCCGCCTGCCGCAGTGATGATGTCCTCGACGCGCGGCGGAGCGAAGCCGCGATGGACGCCCCCATAAAGCGTCACATCGGGTGCGATTTCCCAGGTCGCACCAATTCCGGGGAGCAGCTTGTCAAGGCTTTGCGAAGCGGCGGTGGGAGCGGTCACCGCACCGGTCGGGCGTCCTCCTGCCAGCACCGAGATCGGCAGGTTACGCCGCTCGAAATCGATGAACTCGCCGCGAAGGCCGGGAATGATCGCAAACTTGCCGAATTCCAGCCGCGACTGGATAAAGGCCGAAAAGGCCGTCGCATCGCGCTCGTTATTCTCGCGAACACCCGCGTTGACGCCGGTGCCCGGCGTGCGGGCATTGGGCGTATCGCCATTCCACTGGCGGCGACGCTGGCGCTCCTCGTGATAGCGGATGCCGATCTCGGTCGATCCGCCGAAGCCGAGCGCGGCATGATCGAGTTCCAGGCGGCTTTCGATGCCATAGGTATCATAATCGCGCAGACGGCCTTCGTTGCCGCAGGTCGTCAGCAGATTGGCGAGACCTCCACAGGCCGGGTCGCTCGAATCGTTCGGGCGCTGGCCGCTGTTCGACGACTGGCGCCACCAGTCACGCGTGAAATAGTGATAATAGGCCGTGGTGCGCAGCGTCGCGGCTTCCGAGATCGACCACCGATGCGCCAGTGTCGCGTTCCAGCGCTCGGTCTGGAAATCGTCGTTGACGAACACGTTGCCGCGCGGATCGGCAGCGAATTCGGCGCGGGTCAGACCAGAATAGCTGACCTGGCTGTCTTCCTCGAAGCGCGAGACCTTGAGCGTGATGCCATGATCGGGCCCGAGTTCCCACTCGCCCTTCAGGAAGATGTCGGTGAAGCGCAGTGCCTGGTTGTCGCGATTGCCATCGGTGCGCTTGTGGTTGACGTGCAGCAGCAGCTTGCCGCCCAGCGCCGGTCCGCCGACCATCGCGTCGAGGTTGAGCGTATCGCGATTGCCAAGGCTGCCGGTAAAGCGCGCCGACAGATCGTCGGGCGCCGCCGGCGTGATATAGTTGACCGCGCCGCCGATCGTCTGCGGGCCAAAGCGGATCTGCGCGGCGCCCTTGAGCACCTCGACAGCGGTGAAACGCTCGATCGGCGGGTGATAATAGGCGGCATTGTCGCCATAAGGCGCAAAACCCAGGGGAACGCCGTCCTCAAGCAGCAGCACCTTGGTCGAACGGATCGGGTTGAGCCCGCGAATGCCGATATTGGGACGCGCGCCCGCGCCTTCCTCGTCGCGCGGAAACAGCCCGGCGACCTGGCGAAGCGCGTCATTGACGTTGAACACGCGCGAACGCTTGAGGTCGACATCGGTGACGATCGCGGATGATCCGGCGATTTCGTCCGCCTTGATGGCATCGCCGACGACGACAATATCGGTGCGCGAACCGCCCGGAGCCTCGGCTTCCGCAACCGCATTGGCGGCAGCGGCGCCAGCTGCAGCTGCGCCACCGTCTGCAATGGTCGCATTACCCGATCCAGCAAAGGCAGTGCTTGGCATACTTGCCATGACCAGCGCTGCCAAGCCTGCTCCAGCGGACCAGCGCCAGCTTTCGGGCAATACCATTTCAAACATCTCCACAGACAGCATGACGGTCGCAGCCGCGCCTTGCCGAGGCGCTTAATGCGAGGCGTTATCACCCGCAATATGCAATTGCTCATACGGTGCATTTTCGTACTGCGTGACAAATCTGCAACAACGTCGCGCAACGGGATGTCGGCGCGCGCGGGTTTTTGCTTGCGGGCAGGCCGCAGCGGTGCAGTAATGCGCTTGCAGAACCATAAGGGCCTATCCGGGCCGCCAAAGGTGGAGACGTAAGTGGGATGCTCAAATTCCTGAAATGGCTGTTCATTCTGCTGGTCTTGGCGATCGTCGGGCTCGGCATCTGGGGCTATGCACCCGATATCGAGCCGAGCGAGTTGCAAGCCCAATATGGCAGGCCGCCGTCGCGCTTCATCGAACTGCCCAATGGCCAGAGCGTGCATGTCCGCGATGAAGGCCCGCGCGATGCGCCCGCCATCCTGCTGATCCATGGCTCGAACGCCTCGCTGCACACCTGGCAGGGCTGGGTCGATGACCTGAAGAAGGACTATCGCGTCGTGCGCTACGATCAGCCCGGCCATGGCCTGACCGGCGCGCAGATCAAGGGCGATTACAGCACCGAGGCGTTCCGCGACACCGGGGCCGAAGTGATGAACGCGCTCGGCATCAACCGCTATGTCGTCGCGGGCAACTCGATGGGCGGCTGGGTCGCGTGGAACATCGCGCTCAAATACCCGCAGCGGGTCGCCGGGCTGGTACTGGTCGACAGTTCGGGAGCGCCCGAGGCGAAGCCGACGAAGATCCCGATCGGCTTTCGCCTGGCACAAAGCGCGGCGGTGCGGCCCATCATGAAGATCTTCACGCCGCGCAGCATCATCGAACAGAGCCTCAAGCAGAGCGTGGGCGATCCCAGCAAGGTGACGCCCGAAATGGTCGATCTCTACTGGAAGCTGCTGCGCCATCCCGGCAATCGCGAGGCGACCGTCGCGCGGGGCGATTTCCCGCGCAAGCCGGCCGATGCGGTCGAGTTTGCGGGCCTGACCATGCCCTCGCTGATCGTGTGGGGGAAGAAGGACACGCTGATTCCGCTGGCGAACGCCACCTGGTTCGCGCGGCAGCTGCCCAACGACACGCTCGTCACCTATGACGATCTGGGCCATATCCCGATGGAGGAGGCCCCGAAGCGCACCGTCGCCGATCTGCGCGCCTGGCTGGAAAAGACCGGGCTCAATCGCACTGCAACACCCGCGACACAATCCAGCGCTAGCCCAGCCGCAGCGCCTGTTGCCAAGGGGCAAGCCATCAGTGAGGCAGCGCAACAGGGGGGCTGAAATGGGGGACCGGATGCACAGCGTAGCCGTCTACAATCTGAAGGGCGGCGTGGGCAAGACGACCAGTGCGGTCAATCTGGCCTGGTGCTCTGCGGTCCTGTCCTCGCGCCGGACGCTGTTGTGGGACCTGGACCCGCAGGGTGCGGCGAGCCATCTGATCGGCGACGATCACGCGGTGAAGGACGAGGCGCGATCGATCTTCGCGCGCGATGTCTCGCCCGAAAAGCTCGTGCGCCCCTCGCGCATTCCCGGGCTCGACCTGCTCGCCGCCGACCATTCGCTTCGCGGGCTCGACCGGATGCTGTTCGAGATCGGCAAGGCCAAGCGCCTCAAGAAGCTGATCGACGGGCTGGGCAAGCATTATGACCGCATCGTGCTCGATTGCCCGCCGGGCCTCAGCGAAACCTCGGATCAGGTGCTGCGCGCGGCCGATCTGGTGATCGTGCCGATCATCCCCTCGCCGCTGTCGCAGCGTGCCTTTGCCGAGGTGCAGAATTATCTCGACGGCAAGTCAGGACGCCACGCGCCGATGCTGCCGGTGTTCGTGATGGTCGATCGCAGGCGCGCGCTGCACAAGCAGGCGCTCGAAGCCTATCCCGACTGGCCGGTCATCCCGATGGCGAGCGCGGTCGAGCGAATGGCCGAAGAACGGCTGCCGGTGGGCGCATTCGACGCGAAAAGCCCCGCGGCGCAGGCCTATGCCAAGTTGTGGCAGGGGATCGAGCGCAAGCTCGCCAGTCAGAAAGGCAGCGGATAGCGCGCCAGGATGAGCGCGCCCGCACAACCCGAAACAAGCACGAAGCGCAGCACAGCAAGCCAGGCGGTATCGGTCTGCGAAGGACGGGCGGCGATGGCGATGGCTTTGCGCATGAGCAAAGGATGCGCCCCGATTGCTAATATCGCGTTAAAGCGGCAGCGCGTTTCAGCGGATCAGGCGGATCTCGACGCCGACATCCAGGTCTTCCCACTGACGGTCGGCGGTGAGCGCGGGCAGTCCTTCGCGCCGCGCCAGCGCCAGGCAGGCGCGATCGCCCAGCGAAAGGCCAAGATGGCGGGTGACAGGCAGCAGCAGAGCAGTTTCGATCGCATGTTCAGCGCTGAAGGAGATTGTCATCAGGCCAAAACCTTCAATTATCCATTGAGCATCATCGGAGGAAACCCCGGCCTTCAAAGCACGCGCAAAGACCTCGCTGAGATTGACCGTCGAAATGACCGCATCCATCAGGTGAGGCTCGACATTCTCGCGGCCAGGTTCGACCAGAAGCACCGCAAGCAATGCAGATGCATCAAGGACGACCGTCATTCGCGGGCAGCTTCTGCGCGCCGTTCCGCCAGGAAATCATCCACGGTAAACGGCTCCTTGATGGCAGCCTTGAATGCTTGCTGCAGCTCGCGAATCACGTGCGAGTGACTCTTGACTACGAGCGCCTCGCCTTCACGTTCGAGCACCAGCCGATCACCATCAGCGAAACCCAGTTCTCGGCGCAGCTCGGCCGGTATGACGATCTTGCCGCCCTTGATGATCTTGGCCGAATAGGTCATGCTCGCCTCCTTGGGACCTAAAACTACCACAGGACCCAAGGCGACTCAACCAACCCGCGGTCAGCCCGCCGCCAGTCGCTCCAGCGCGTCGCCCTCGATCCGCCAGGGCTCCCAGCCTTTCGAATGATGCGCGCCGATATGGGTGTAGAATGCCCTGGCCTTCTCGTTCCAGTCGAGCACCGCCCAATCCATCCGCGCGCATCCAAGCGCCTTCGCCTCTCGCGCCAGCGCCGTCAGCAGCGCGCGCCCGGTGCCGGTTCCACGCGCGGCTTCGGCCACGAACAGATCCTCGAGATAGAGCGAGGGCGCACCGGTCCAGGTCGAATAGGTGAGGAACCAGAGCGCCAGCCCCACCGGCGCTCCGTCGAGTTCGGCGATATGCGCAAACACCTGCGGGTTGTCGCCGAACAGGGTTGCACGCAACGACTCCTCGGTCGCCTTCACCGCATCGGGCTCGCGCTCGTACACCGCGAGCGCGATGACCATGCTGAGGATGGCAGCCTCATCGCCGGGCACTGCCGGCCGAATTTTTACGGTCATTATTCGTGTTCCTAATGCTGTCCGGCAAATTTCAGGCCGATCACGCAGCCTATCAGCCCGATGACCAGCGCCAGCCGGACCAGGCCAAGAGTTTCATCGCCCGTGGCCACTCCAACCGCCAGCGTCCCGACGGCGCCTATGCCGACCCATACGGCATAGGCGGTTCCCAGCGGAATGGTCTTGGCCGCCTTGTCGAGCAGCGTGAAGCTCAGGATCACGCAGACGATGAAGCCCGCGGTCCAGGCCATGTTACGGAACCCGTCCGCATAACGCAGACAGGTGGTGAAGCCGACCTCGAACAGGCCGGCTGCAACCAGAGTCAGCCATGGTCCCATGAACTATTCCGCGGCGACCGGCTCGGCATTGCCTGCGTCGCTTGCTTCGGCCTCGATCTCTGCGGCCTTGGCCTCGACCAGGCGGACGATATGATCGACCATGTCCTCGTCCTCGACCGTATGGTCGGTAATGCCCGACAGGTACACCATATGCTTGCCCTTGCCGCCGCCGGTGAGACCAATGTCCGTCTCGCGCGCTTCGCCTGGGCCGTTGACGACGCAGCCGAGCACCGAGAGCGACAGCGGCGTGTTGATGTGCTGCAGCCGTTCCTCCAGCTTCTGCACCGTACGGATCACGTCGAAGCCCTGGCGCGCACAGCTGGGGCAGCTGACGATGCGGACGCCGCGGGTGCGGATGCCGAGCGATTTCAGGATCTCGAAGCCGACGCGCACCTCTTCTTCCGGCTCGGCGGAGAGCGAGACGCGGATGGTATCGCCGATGCCCGCCCAGAGCAGGTTGCCGATGCCGATTGCGCTCTTGACCGTGCCGCCGATCAGCCCGCCCGCTTCGGTAATGCCGAGGTGCAGCGGGCAATCGACCGCGTCGGCGAGCTGCTGGTACGCCGCAACCGCGAGAAACACGTCGCTCGCCTTCACCGCGACCTTGAACTCGTGGAAATCATGGTCCTGCAGCAGCTTGATATGATCGAGCGCGCTTTCGACCAGCGCCTCGGGGCACGGCTCGCCATATTTTTCGAGCAGGTCCTTCTCGAGGCTTCCGGCATTCACCCCGATGCGGATGGCGCAGCCATTGGCCTTGGCAGCATTGACCACCTCGCGCACGCGCTCGGACGAGCCGATATTGCCCGGATTGATGCGCAGGCAGGCTGCGCCCGCGTCCGCCGCTTCGAGCGCGCGCTTGTAGTGGAAATGGATGTCCGCGACGATCGGCACGCGCGAGGCGCGAACGATCTGCTTCATCGCAGCGGTGGATTCGACATCGGGGCAAGAGACGCGGATGATATCGACCCCGGCCTCCTCGCAGCGGCGAATCTGGTCGATTGTCGCCTTCGCGTCGGAGGTCAGCGTGTTGGTCATCGTCTGCACGCTGACCGGTGCATCGCCACCCACCGGCACCTTGCCGACCATGATCTGGCGGCACTTGCGCCGATCGATATCGCGCCAGGGTCGCAAAGAGGGGTTGTGGGCCGACATGAATTGTTCTCCAAGAGTATGCGAACGCTATAGTCGCTTCGACCGGCTTTGGCGAGATGTGCGGGTGATAGAAAAGGGAACGCCGAATACCATGAAAACCGTGATGAAACTGGCGCTGGCCACCGGCCTGGCCGCTGTTGCGACTGCGACGAGCCTGCCCGCGCTGGCGCAAGCCCCGGCCCCGCAGCGCACGCCCAACGAGCTTGCCGCGCGCCAGCTCTACAGCGATGTCGTCGGCATCCGCACCGCGCGCGGCCACAGGCAGATGGGCGTGATGACCGGCTATCTCAAGGCACAACTGCTCAAGGCCGGCTTTGCCGAAAGCGACATCACGATCACCGATTATGACAGCGACGGCGAACCGACCCAGGGGCTGGTGGTGCGCTATGCCGCCAAGGGCAAGCCCAAGGCCGGGCCGATCGTGTTCCTGGGCCATATGGACGTGGTCGAGGCGCTGCCCGAAGACTGGGAGCGCCCTCCGTTCAAGCTGGTGGAGGAAAACGGCTATTTCTTCTGTCGCGGCTCGCTCGACAACAAATACGGCGTCGCGACGCTGGCGCACAATTTCATCCGGCTGAAAAAGGAAGGCTGGGCGCCCAAGCGCGACCTGTATCTCGTCTTTTCGGGCGACGAGGAGACCGGCATGATCTCCACCCGCGCGCAGGCGAAGATGGTGGCGGAAACGATCAAGCCCGCACTGGTGCTCAACGGCGATGCCGGCGGCGTGGCGATGACCGAGGATTTCAAGCCGGTCATGTACCAGGTCCAGGCGGGCGAGAAGACCTTTGCGACGTTCGAGCTCACCGTCACCAATCCGGGCGGCCATAGTTCGCGCCCACGCGCCGACAATGCGATCTACGAGCTTGCCCAGGCGCTCGGCAAGATCCAGGCCTATCAGTTCCCGGTCAATGCAAGCCCGCTGGTGCGCAGCTATTTCGGCGCGATGGGCAAGTTGACGCCGGGCGAGATGGGCCAGGCGATGCAGGCCTTTGCCGCCAATCCCGAAGCCCCCGAACCGCGCGTCAAGCTGCTTTCCGATCCGGGCATATCGACCCAGATGCGCACCACCTGCGTTGCGACCATGCTGCGCGGCGGCCATGCAGAAAACGCGCTGCCGCAATCGGCGACCGCAACGGTCAATTGCCGCATCATGCCCGGCGAGGGCGGCGCGGCAGCCACTCAGGCCGCGCTTGCCAAGGCGATCGGCAATGACAATGTCAAGTTCAAGCTGATGACCAACGTGGTCGAAAGCCCCGAATCCACGCTGACCCCCGAAGTGCGCGCGGCGATCATGGCCAGTCTCGATGCGCGCTATCCTGGCCTGCCGATCGTGCCCGAACTGTCGTCGGGCGGTACCGATGGCATGCACTATCGTGCGCTGGGCATGAACACCGTGGGCATCGGCAATGCCGCGATGCGCAGCGCGGATATCTTTGCGCACGGCCTCAACGAACGCATCCGCGTCGAGGATTTCTACAAGGGCCTCGACCACTGGTATCTGGTGATGAAGAAGCTGGCGGGCTGATCCCCGCCACGCCTCAGGGCGCGGTCTGGAACGGCTTGGCTTCGGCTAGTATCAGCGCGAACCAGTCGTCCGGATCGGTCCATTCGTGCCGCACCGTCCAGCCGCCGGCGCGCAGCAGCAGCCGCGCGTCGCGCGGGCCGTATTTGTGGCTGTTTTCGGTGTGGATGGTCTCGCCCTTGTGCATCGCAAAGCGTTCACCCAGCACGGTGAAGTTCAGGTCCTCCTGCGCCTCGAGATGCATCTCGATCCGCGCATAACTGTCGTTCCAGCGCGCGACATGGCGGAAGCGATCGACCGGGAGGGTACCGTCGAGCTCGCGGTTGATGCGGTGGAGCAGATTGAGGTTGAACCGCGCAGTCACCCCCTGCACATCGTCATAAGCGGGGATGAGGATATCGGGCGACTTGATGCGGTCCATGCCGATCAACAGCAGCGATCCGAGGCTCAGCGTCTCGCGCATCGAGCGCAGCAGGTCGAGCGAGCTGCGCGCGACCATGTTGCCGATGGTCGAGCCGGGGAAGAAGCCGAGCTTGGGTTCATCCGCGACAGCCTCGGGCAATTTCAGCGGTCGCATGAAATCGCCTTCGAGCGGATGAACACTCAGCCCGGGAAAATCGTGCGCGAGCGCGGCGGCGGATTCGCGCAGGAATTCGCCCGAAATGTCGATCGGCACATAGTGCCTGCCCTGCACCGCGCGCAGCAGATGCGGGGTCTTGACCGAGGAGCCCGAGCCGAATTCGACTACGGTGCGCCCTGCCCCGCCCTGCTGCGCCACCTCGCCGCAATAGCGCTCAAGCAGCGCGGTTTCGGTGCGGGTCGGGTAATATTCGGGAAGGTCGGTGATCGCCTCGAACAGTTCGGAGCCGGTCTTGTCATAGAACCAGCGCGCCGGGATGGCGCGGCGGGTGTCGCGGAAACAGGTGAGCACATCGGCGCGGAAGGCGGGATCGGCCTCACCCGATGCGGCGGCGGTCTGGGCTTCGGGCGAGTCGATCAGGGTAGCCAAGGACATGTCTCCTGCGCGGGGTCAGTTCAGGTCCTTGGCGAGCCTGAGACCGGTGAACTGCCAGCGCTGATGGGGATAGAAGAAGTTGCGATAACTGGGACGCACGGAACCGCGCGGAGTTGCACAGCTCGATCCGCGCAGCACGAACTGGCCGGACATGAACTTGCCGTTATATTCGCCGACGGCACCTTCTGCGGCTTTGAAGCCGGGATAGGGGCGATAGGCGCTGCCCGTCCATTGCCAGACATTGCCGAACATCGAGGCCGCCGCATCGACACGCGGCCGCACGGGTCCGGCGCGGTCGAGCTGGTTGCCCGAGGAAGCATCGTGCATCGTCGCAACCGCCTCCCATTCCTGCTCGGTCGGCAGTCGCGCGCCTGCCCAGCTGGCATAAGCATCGGCCTCGTACAGGCTGATATGCGTGACCGGCGCAGCGGGGTCGAGTGCGCGCAAGCCATCGAGCCCGAACTGCATCCAGCCGCCATCGTCATCCTGCTGCCAGTAGAGCGGCGCAATGATGCCCTCGGCCTTCACCCAGGTCCAGCCGTCGGACAGCCAGTGGCGCGGGTCACTGTACCCACCATCGGCGATGAACGCGGCCCATTCGGCATTGTTCACCGGTCGGCTGGCGAGCGCATAGGGGGTGAGCAGCACCGCATGGCGCGGGCCTTCGCAGTCGAACGCGAAGCCCTTGCCCGCATGGCCGATCTCGACCTGCCCGGTCGGGCCCTCGATCCATGCGAGCGGCGCAGCCTCGACCGAGCCGAGCGGCACCGCAGGCCAGACCGCCGGATGCAGCGGGTTCTGCGCGAACAGATGCAGGATATCGGTCAGCAAGAGCTCCTGGTGCTGCTGCTCGTGGTTCAACCCCAGTTCGACCAGATCGAGCGCATCGTTACTCAGGCCTGGCAGCGCCGCCTGCACCGCAGCATCGACATGCGCGCGATAGGCGCGGATCTCGTCGAGCGACGGCCGGGTCAGCATGCCGCGCCGGGGCCGCGCATGGCGCGCGCCTTCGGCCTCGTAATAGCTGTTGAACAGGAACGCGTAGTTGGCGTCGAAGGCTTCGTAACCGGGCACATGATCGCGCAGCACGAAGGTTTCGAAGAACCAGCTGGTGTGCGCCAGATGCCATTTGGCGGGCGAGGCATCGTCCATCGACTGGACGGTGGCGTCGGCGTCGGACAGCGGCGCTACGAGATCGCGCGTGAGGGTGCGGACCTGGGTGAAGCGGTGGGCGAGGTCGTCGTGGCGACTTGCATCGAAGGCGGTGATTGCCGGTGCGCTGGTGGTCGTCATTCTACCCCCTTGTCCGTCATTCCCGCGAAAGCGCAGAATCCCGCTATCCTGTCCGAAGCCAAAAGCGGGACCCCCGCCTTCGCGGGGGTGACGATACTCTAATCACCCGTCCAATACACGGGCGCGGCAAAGCTCTATCGCGAAGCCCCCGGCACCCAGAGCGGGTCGTTGCCATTGTTGATCCGGCGGGCGAGGACGAACAGAAAGTCCGACAGCCGGTTCACATAGATACGCGCTTGCGGGTTGATCGATCCCTCGTGCGATGCCGCCACCAGGGTCCGTTCGGCGCGGCGGGCGATGGCGCGGGCGAGATGCACCGCAGCCGCAGCGGGGCTGCCGCCGGGCAGGATGAAGCTGGTGAGCGGCGGAAGGCTGTCATTGACCGCATCGATGCGGTCCTCAAGCCATTTGACCTGGCTGGGCACGATGCGCAGCACCATTTCGGACGGGGTGAAATCCTCGCCCGGCGTCGCGATATCGGCGCCGAGATCGAACAGGTCGTTCTGTACGCGCACCAGATCGGCGGCGAATTCGCTCTCGCCCAGCGCGACCACCGCAAGGCCCAGCGCGCTGTTCAGTTCGTCGACATCGCCGATCGCCGCCATGCGCGCCGAATGCTTGGGAATGCGCGAGCCATCGACCAGGCCTGACGTGCCGTCATCGCCGGTACGCGTGTAGATCTTGTTGAGCTTGACCATATTGCGCCCCCGCCGCCCTGAGGCTCAGCGGTTGACCAGCAGCAGCACGGCGACCGCGGCAATCGCCATCGCCTGATATTTGACGCGCGCGAACATCATCTTGTTCTGCATCTGATGGCTGCGGCCGACCCCGGGGTTTTTGAGGTCTTCCTCGGTCATCTGGATGAAGGCGACAAGGCCGCGCACGAGGCTGACCAGAACCATGATTGCCAGCGCGACAATCGCGAGGATGATGATGACGTTCATGACACACTATATGAGGGCTCTGCCCAGGAAATGCCAGACGGAAGAGCGCCTTGGCGCAAATTTTCCAGCAAGGCGGGGCCATCCACCCCCTGTTCGCGCAAGGCGGCCAGCGCGGCGGCGCCCTCGCTTTTCGCCAGTTTCCGCCCGTCCGGTCCTGCGAGCAGCCGGTGGTGGCGATAAAGCGGCACCGGCAGACCGAGCAGCGCCTGGAGCAGCCGGTGGACATGCGTCGCGAGGAACAGGTCGCGCCCGCGCACGACATGGCTGATCTGCTGGTGCGCATCGTCCAATGTCACCGCGAGATGATAGCTGGCAGGCGCATCCTTGCGCGCGAGCACGACATCGCCGAACAGCTCGGGCTGTGCGGCTTGTTCTCCGGCGGCCATGTCGTGCCAGACCAGCGCGCCAGTGTGTACGAGCGCCTTGGCAACGTCGAGCCGCCAGGCATGCGGTTCGCTCGCCATACGCTCGGCGCGCTCGTCATCGGACAGCGCGCGACAGGTGCCGGGATAGACCAGCCCCTCCGGCCCCGGCTGCGCGCCTGCCGCCGCGATCTGGCTGCGCGTGCAGAAACAGGGATAGACGAGGTCACGCGCCTTGAGCTCGGCCAGCGCAGCATCATAGGCGGCGAGCCGCGACGACTGGAACAGCACCTCCCCGTCCCAGTCCAGCCCCAGCCAGCGCAGATCGTCGAAGATCGCCTCGACCAGCTCAGGCCGCGAGCGTACGCCGTCGATATCCTCGATGCGCAGCAGGAAGGCGCCACCGAGTTGCCGGGCCAGGTCGCTGGCTTGGCAAGCCGCATAGGCATGGCCCAGGTGCAGCGCGCCATTGGGGCTGGGCGCAAAGCGGGTGCGCATCACCGCCTGCTCTTCCGCCCCTTGGGTGCAAATTGCGGACTTATCACCATATATTGTGGAAACGCCCCCTTGACCTTGGCCGCACGCTCATGCTGATTAACCGTAAATCGAGCACTTTCAGGATTGTCACGGGGCTGTCACGCATCAGGGTTTATACGAAGCGCAGCGGACGAATGGGAGAGGGTTTGAGCCGACCATGTTTCATCCCGACTTGATCGAACGGGCGGTACGCGATCCGCAGCCGGACATGATCCGGCATCCGGACAGTTGCCCCGCCCTTGTGTTGAACGCCGATTATACCCCCTTGAGCTATTACCCCTTGAGCCTCTGGCCGTGGCAGACCGCGATCAAGGCCATCTTCCTCGACCGGGTCGATGTCATCGAGACCTATGAGCGCGAGGTGCACTCTCCGACGATCCAGATGAAAATCCCGTCGGTCATCGCGCTCAAGCAATATGTGAAGCCGTCCGAATATCCCGCCTTCACCCGCTTCAACCTGTTCCTGCGCGACCGCTTTCACTGCCAATATTGCGGATCGCCGCACAATCTCACCTTCGACCACGTCGTCCCGCGCCGCCTGGGCGGCAAGACCACCTGGCAAAACGTCGCCACCGCCTGCGCGCCCTGCAACATGCGCAAGGGCGGCCGCACCCCGGCGCAAGCCAACATGCGCCTGATGGTCCAACCGATACGCCCGACCAGCTGGCAATTGCAGGAACGCGGGAGAGCGTTTCCGCCGAACTACCTGCATGAGAGCTGGCACGACTGGCTGTACTGGGATGTCGAGCTGGAGGCTTGAGGGGCTTTGTGCCGCTCGGGTGCCTACCGGGCAGCCTGACGGAACTGGCGATTATCCGCCCACGCCCGTCTGCCTTGAATTAGCGTTCTGATCAAAAACCATGGCCATGCCAAGGCGCTTAGTCCCCAAATAGCGAGGAAGCTAAACGTCAGCCATTCCGATGCTGACAAGAGCCCATGACCGAAAAACATGACCAGGCAGCAACCGAAGAATAGAGCCAGAGTTGCAGCCAGCCACATTATCGTTTGTTTCAGTTTCATCCGAGCAGTTTAGCAAGCAGCTTTCAGTACGGCAATTGGGCAGTTATCTGGGACCACCGTTTTGTAGGTTTGATAACATAAGCGCCCCCCTCCGCTCAGCCTGAGCTTGTCGAAGGCCCCGCTATACGGCCAGCGTGGGCGCGGGTCCTTCGACTTCGCGGGCTGCGCCCGCTGCTCAGGATGAGCGGGGGTGGTTAAGGCATTGGAATGGCCTCGCGCCTTCAGGGTTAGGTAATCGGTGACGGCCCAACAACGCGCGTTCCCCTCCCTGTAAGGGAGGGGTTAGGGGTGGGTGCGCGCGTCAGCGCGCCGTATGTGCGCCATCGAAGCCGTTGCTGACCCACCCCCTGCCCCTCCCTTTCAGGGAGGGGAGTCTTGGGGGAGGCGATCAGGAAATGGAAAGCCCTCTCCCCTTCAGGGGGGAGGGTTGGGAGGGGGGCTGCGCGAACCGCTGACCCCTCTCAACTGCGGCTAGGCAGCTTTGCTGCCAAGCCTTCGTTTCTCTGCCCTCAAGGGAGAGAGCAGCGGTTGTGCGTTACGCCACCTTTACCTGCTCGGCCGCCGCGATCACCTCGAGCGGGCGCACGATCAGGGTCACGCGGTCATGGCCCACCGCGACGTTGAGCACGTCGCCCGCGCGCACGGCGACGGGCTCGGGGAAATTGTGCAGCACCTGCAGCCAGCCGCCATCGGTATAGCCGTCGGGATGGTTGTCGAAGCTGATGCCTTCGGCGAGGTCGACATGCATCCACTGGACGATGCCGCTGGCGATGCCGTCTTCCAGCACGTTGATCTGCAACAGGTGCAGGTCGCTCTGGTGCTGGGTGCGGGTGAGGTCGATATGCACCAGTTCGACATCGTCGGACAGGCGCTTCCAGTCGGTCATCGTGCCGTGAATCGGCAGCTTGGGCGAGGCGAGCGCGCCGAAGCGCGAGATGTCGAAGCCCGAGACCTGATCGACGAACACGTAATCCGCGAGCACCTGGCTTTCGACCAGACAGCCGATGGCCGAGGCGGCGCGCGGGATGACGATGGCGTCGGGCTTGAGCAGCCGGGCATGCGCATCCTCGAACGTGTCGATGACATGCTCGGTAAGCAGATCGGACGAGAGGATTTCGGAGACCAGGATGTCCGCGCGCTCGTCCAGATGCTCGCCGACCTTGAGTTCGGTCGAGGGCGCGGTATGGACGGTGATGCGGTCCGAATAGCCGTTATCCGCGATGATCTGCCGCGCCATGTCGGCGATGATCGGCACCATCTCGCACGCGGTGACCGATTGCGCCCCGGCGCGCGCGGCCATCATCGATAGCAGGCCGCTGCCGGTGCCGATATCGAGCACGCGCGCATCCGGGCCGGTTTGGGCCAGCGCAGCGATGATCGCGGCCTCGAACGCGTCGTTGCGTCGCACGTCGTTGAGCATCGGGATATGCCAGAAGGGCACCATCTCGGCGGAGAGGCGGCGGATCTGGTGTTCGATATGGATGTTGCCCGGCTGCAGCGCCTGGGCGCGGCAAAACTGGTCGAGCGCCTCGATCTTGCGCCCGGCATCGGAGAGCATGACCGCAAGATTGTTGGCCGCGACCGGGTTGGCGGGATCGGCAGCACAGGCCGCCTGCATCGCGGTGATGGCAAGGTCGGGACGGCCGGTGCGGCTGTAGATCAGCCCCTTTTCATGATGCGCGACGGCATGGTCGGGATCGATCGCGAGCAAGGTATCCCACAGCTCGAGCGCTTCTTCGTTCGCGCCGCGCAGGCCCAGGATGCCGGCGAGGATCGGCAGGACTTCGGCGGCGCGGTAATCATGGTCGATGACCAGGCGGTAGCGCTCTTCGGCAGCCGCCAGATTGCCCGCTGCCTGAAGTTCCATCGCCTCGTGCAGCAGCGCGCGGGCCAAAGCGATGTCGGGTGCGGTATCGGTCATGCTGTTCCCCCCAATGGGCGTTAACTCAGTTCAACAGACTATTAACGCGAAGGGTTAACAAAGCGTCACCGGTCCCGAATTGGCATCGCGGCCCGCCGCAGAGGCATTTGACGTTCCGCAAAATGGAACATAATAAGAACATATGTCTAGCGTCCGCGATTCCCTCGAGTCCCTGAAAGCCCGTATTGCCGGGCTGGAACGCGGCTGCGCGAGCGAACCTGCAGGCGAACCGGCGGGGCTGGCGCGCACCGGGCATGCGGGAATCGATGCGGCGCTGGGCGGCGGGCTGATGCGCGCGCGGCTGCATGAAATCTTTGCTTTCGAGGCGGACGATGCCGGGTGTGCGACCGGATTTACAGCGGCGCTAGCGCTGAGACTCGGAGGCACCCTGGTCTGGCTGCGCGAGGGCGAGGCGGAACGGCGGGGCGGACAATTGCACGCGCCGGGGCTGGTCGAGATCGGCCTGGCCCCGGCGCAAGTCATCCTGGGCACGCTGCCCGATGCGCTGGCGGTGCTGCGCGCCGCGGCCGATGTCACCCGTTGCGGCGATGTCGGCGTGGCGGTGGTCGAGCTGTGGCGGAACCCCCGCGCGTTCGACCTGACCGCAAGCCGCAGGCTGGCGCTCGCCGCCGAAGCCTCGGGCGTCACCGTGATCGCGCTGCGCATCGCCGCCACGCCTGCGCCCAGCGCGGCGCAGACCCGATGGCAGGTGAACGCCGCGCCCTCGCTGCCGATGGAAGCCAATGCGCCCGGCTATCCTGCCTGGGCCATAGAATTGTTGCGCCAGCGCGGACGCCCGGCGGGCGGCGCGTGGCGCGTGGAGTGGAACCGTGAACAAGCCTGTCTTGCAGAGGCCTCGCCTGTCGGCGGTGCCGGAACCGGAGGCGCAGCGGCGCTATCTGGCGCTGTTCTTCCCCTTTCTGCCGGTCGACCGGCGCGCGCGATCGGGCTGCAACGCACCGGATAGCGTCGATGATTCCGCGCCTTTGGTGCTGGTCGAGAAGGTGCGCGGTGCGATGCGCATCGCCGCGATATGTCCGGAAGCGCATGCCCAGGGCCTCATCCCCGGCATGATGCTGGCCGATGCGCGCGCGCAGGTGCCGCAACTCCGCGTCGAGCCACACGATCCGCTGGCCGACTTGTCGTGGCTCGAGCGGCTGGCCGATCATTGCGACCGCTTCACGCCGCTGGTCGCCACCGACCCGCCCGACATGCTGGTGCTCGACATCACCGGCTGCACGCATCTGTTCGGCGGGGAAGCTGCGCTGGTCGCCGCCGCCGAGGACAGCCTGGCGCGCTTTTCCGACCATGTCCGCAGCGGGTGCGGCGATACGCCCGAAGCGGCACAGGCGCTTGCCCGGTTCGCGCCGGGATTGAGCTTCGCGCGGCCCGAGGACGGCGATGTCGTGCTGCGCCGCTTGCCAGTCGCGGCGCTGCGCATCGAGGAGGAGGTGCAGACCGCGCTGATCCGCGCCGGCCTCAAGACCATCGGCGATCTTGCGATGCGGCCCAGCGCGCCGCTCGCCGCGCGCTTCGGCGAGGAACTGGTCGAGCGCCTCGACCGCTTGCTGGGCAGCGCCGACAGCCGCATCGTCCCGCGCCGCAGCCCGCCCGCGCTGCGTTTCGAGACGCGCTTTGCCGAACCGATCGCGCGCACCGAGGCGGCAATGGCGGCGCTTTCCGAGCTTGCGGATCAAGCCGCCGAGGCACTCGAGCAGCGCGGCATGGGCGGGCGCCATTTCGCCGCGCGCTTCTATCGCAGCGATGGCCGCACCTTCGATCTGGCCGCCGAGACCAGCCTGCCGATGCGCGACGGCGAGGTGCTGATGCGGCTGCTGCACGAGCGGCTCGATGCTTTGTCCGACCCGATCGATCCGGGCTTCGGTTTCGACATGATCCGGCTGATCGTGCCGCGCATCGAGCCGATGGCACCCTCTCAATTGCAGCTGGAAGGCGGTGCGGTGAGCGAGGAGGCGTTTGCCGCGCTGATCGACCGGCTGAGCAGCCGGCTCGGGCGCGGCGCGATCCGCCGGTTCCAGCCGCGCGACACGCATGTGCCGGAACAGGCGGCGCTGACCCTGCCCGCGGTCGATCTGCCCGCGCCCGAACCCTGGGAAGCGCCGGAGCCGGGCGAGCCGCCGAGCCGCCCGATCCATCTGTTCGATCCGCCCCAGCCGATCGAGGTGATCGCCGAGGTGCCCGATGGCCCGCCGCACCGTTTCCGCTGGAAGCGCCAGCAGCATCATGTCGTGCGCTTCGAGGGGCCCGAGCGGATCGCTGCGCCCTGGTGGAAGCATGCGCCGGGCAGGAGCGGGCTGACGCGCGATTATTACCGGATCGAGGACGCGCGCGGGCGGCGCTTCTGGATATTCCGCCACGGCCTGTATGACAGCGAACGGCCCGATCCGCGCTGGTATGTCCACGGGTTATTTGCGTGACCGCCGGTTTTGCCGAGCTGGTCTGCGCGACCAACTATTCGTTCCTGCGCGGCGCCTCGCACCCGGCGGACATGGTCGCGCGCGCGCTCGAACTGGGGCTCGCGGGGATCGGCATCGCCGATCGCAACAGCGTCGCGGGCGTGGTGCGCGCGCATATGGCGCTGCGCGATGCGGTGAAGGCAGCGGCGGAGATCGGCGCGCCGCCGCCCGCGCTGCGCCTGCTGGTCGGCGCGCGGCTGGTGTTCGCCGACGAGACCCCCGACATCATCGCCTATCCCGCGACGCGCCACGGCTGGGGGCGGCTGACGCGGCTGCTCACCACCGGCAACCTGCGCGCGGCCAAGGGCGATTGCGTGCTGCGCCTGCCCGATCTGATCGAGTTCTGCGACGATCTGCTGCTGATCGTGATGGCCTCGCCTGCTGACGCGCCGCTGCTCGGCACGCTCAATGAGGCCGCGCCGGGACGCGTGTGGATCGGTGCGACCATGCCGCGCCGGGGGGCGGACCGCCGCCGCCTCGCCCGGCTGATGCGGCTCGCCGAGAACACTGGCACTCCCCTGATCGCCACCAACGATGCGCTTTATGCCGAATCGGCGCAGCGCCCGCTGCACGATGTGCTGACCTGCATCGGCGCGGGCACGACGATCGCCGAGGCCGGGCGGCTGCTCGAGGCCAATGCCGAGCGGCATATCAAGCCGGCGGACGAAATGGCGCGCCTCTTCGCCGATTGCCCCGATGCGATCGACCAGACGCTGCGCCTGATGGAACGGGTGAGCTTCACGCTCGACGACCTGCGCTATCAATATCCGCTCGAACCCGTGCCGGAGGGCTGGGAGGCGCAGGCCTGGCTCGAGCATATGGTCACGCAAGCCGCGCACGAACGTTATGGCGCGGTGCTGCCCAAAAAGGTCCGCGACCTGCTCGACGAGGAATTCACCCTCATCGCGAAACAGCGCTACGCCTGCTATTTCCTCACCGTGCACGATCTGGTGCGCTTCGCCCGCAGCCGAGAGCCGCCGATCTTGTGCCAGGGGCGCGGCTCAGCCGCCAACTCGATCGTCTGCTTCCTGCTCGGCGTCACCTCGGTCGATCCGGT
Organism: Blastomonas sp. 34TW; assembly: GCF_059803595.1. Taxonomy (NCBI): domain Bacteria; kingdom Pseudomonadati; phylum Pseudomonadota; class Alphaproteobacteria; order Sphingomonadales; family Blastomonadaceae; genus Blastomonas; species Blastomonas sp. 34TW. Next base: position 3,555 of record NZ_JAPFGW010000005.1, on the reverse strand, counting down.
GACGCACGACCTCTTGTTCTCGCGCTTCGTTTCCGAAGAGCGCGCCGAGCCGCCCGATATCGACGTCGATTTCGAGCACGAGCGGCGCGAGGAGGTGATGCAATATATCTATGCCCGCTATGGCCGCCACCGCGCCGGCATCGCCGCCACGGTGATCCACTATCGCCCGCGCAGCGCGGTGCGCGAGGTCGGCAAGGTGCTCGGCTTTTCGGAGGATGTGACCGCGCGGCTTTCCAGCACCATCTGGGGCAGCTTCTCGTCCTCGATGGCCGAGAAGCGTTACGAGGAAGCCGGGTTCGATCCCGACAATCCGGACATCGTGCGCCTGCGCAATCTGGTCGACCAGATCCTGCACTTCCCGCGCCACCTGTCGCAGCATGTCGGCGGCTTCGTGCTCACCGAGGACCGGCTGGACGAGACAGTGCCGATCCACAATGCCGCGATGGAGGACCGCACCTTCATCGAATGGGACAAGGATGACATCGACGCGCTCGGCCTGATGAAGGTCGATGTGCTGGCGCTGGGCATGCTCACCTGCATCCGCAAGGCGTTCGCGCTGATGCGCGAGCATGGCCTGGGCGAGCATGACCTCACCGTCGATCTCGATGCCGATGACCCTGAGGTCTACGACATGCTCTGCCGGGGCGACAGCATCGGCGTGTTCCAGGTGGAAAGCCGCGCGCAGATGAACATGCTGCCGCGCCTTCGCCCCCGCTGCCTCTATGACCTGACCGTGCAGGTCGCGATCGTCCGCCCCGGGCCGATCGAGGGCGACATGGTCCACCCCTATCTGCGCCGCCGTTCGGGGATCGAGCCGGTCGAATACCCCTCGCCCGCCCCGCCGCACGACCCGGACGAGCTCAAGAACCTGCTCGGCCAGACCTATGGCGTGCCCCTGTTCCAGGAACAGGCGATGAAGCTTGCGATCGTCGCTGCGGATTTCACGCCATCGCAAGCCAACCAGCTCCGCCGCGCGATGGCGACCTTCCGCAATGTCGGCACGATGCACAATTTCAGGACCAAGCTGGTCGAGGGCATGACCGCGCGCGGCTATGCCGCCGAATTTGCCGAGCGCTGCTTCCGGCAGATCGAGGGCTTCGGCAGCTATGGCTTTCCCGAAAGCCACGCGCTGTCCTTCGCGCGGCTGGTCTATGTCTCGTCCTGGATCAAGTGCCACCACCCGGCGGTCTTCGCCTGCGCGCTGCTCAATTCGCAGCCCATGGGCTTCTATGCGCCCGCGCAGATCGTGCGCGACGTGCGCGAGCATCAGGTCGAGGTGCGCCCGATCGACATCAACGCCAGCCATTGGGACAACCGGCTGGAGCGCGACCTGCGCGGGCGGCTGGCGCTGCGGCTGGGCTTTCGCCAGATGGACGGATTTCGCCAGGCCTGGGCCGAGGCTTTGGTGCAGGCGCGGCGCGCGGGCGGACGCTTCGTCTCGATCGAGCGGCTCGCCCGGCGCGCCGACCTGCCCAGCGCCGCGCTGCGCCTGCTCGCCGATGCCGATGCGTTCGGCTCGCTCGGCCTGTCGCGGCGGCAGGCGCTGTGGGAGGTGCGCCGCACGCCCTCGACCGAGCTGCCGCTGTTCGCCGCGGCCAAGGCGCGCGAGCTGGGCGCGGAGCCCGACATGCAGCTGCCGCAAATGCCCGCGGCGGAAGAGGTCGTCACCGATTACCAGGTGCTGCGCCTGTCGCTGAAGGACCATCCGATGGCGTTCCTGCGCGCGCGGCTGCGCGCAGAAGGCGTGCTGAGCTGCGAGGACACGACCAACGCCAAGGCGGGCGCGCGGGTGCGCACCGCCGGCGTCGTCCTCGTCCGCCAGCGCCCCGGCAAGGGCAACGCGATCTTCGTGACGATCGAGGACGAGACGGGGATTACCAATGTCGTCCTCTGGGCCCGCCTGTTCGAACGCTACCGCCGCGCGGTGATGGCGAGCCGCCTGATGCAGGTCGAAGGCGTCTTGCAACGCAGCCCCGAAGGCGTGGTCCACCTGATGGCGAACCGGGTGGTGGACCGCACGGATTTGCTCGCGACGCTTACCGAGGCGCGGGGGGATGGCGCGCTGACCCCGCCGCTGGCGCGGGCGGATGAGGTGGTGCGCCCGGTGCCGTCACGGCATCCGAGAGATGCACGGGTGCTGCCCAAGTCGCGGGATTTTCATTGAGGGGGCAGCAAATATTCAAGTTTATTGAAATTTAATATAATATACAATCCATAATTCATTCTATGCCCAAAAATTTCCTCTGCTTCTTATTTAAACTTCTCATTTGAATACCAAATATTTCCTCCAAAACTGTATGCACGATTGGATCAGAAATATTTCGAATACGTCCTTTTAATTCCTCCATATTCTCAGCACCGCTATAAGCTGCAATATACCCTCTCCGCATTGCTTCAAGTCTACTACCAAGTATTGGAAGCGTGATACCCTCTTTAATAAGAACGTCAAGAGACATCATTTCAGTAAAACGCTCCTCAATTCCTGCTAGAGTTTTTTCACCGATCCACAAAGAGCATTTTCCATTTTGGCCAAAGCGCATTTCCATACCCAGAAACTCTGCAGCTTCATCAGGTGCAAAAATTTTAGTCTTGGAACTGGCCTCGTCAACCAGCCCAATACTTAGCCCAATTTTTCCCAACTCCTCTCGCAAAAACGAGTCAAACTCTTCACATTCTCTTCGAGACTTAAAAAATCCGATTATATCATCTACGTACCTAATAGCACGAAACCGTTTTTTAATGATTGATTTATCTAAATCGCGAAGAACTATCCCAGCAAAATATGGCGATAGCGGCATCCCTTGCCTAACACCAACCCCTTTAACAATACCAGACTTAGCAATTAAATCAGGCCAATTCGGCGAAAATCCATCACCTATCTCAACACTTGCAAACGATATCAATATGTCATGTAACGAACGGCAATCAATGGCGCTTCGAATCTGCCTTTCAAGATAATCTCGAGGCACTCTATCAAAAAATTTTTCAATATCAGCTTTATATACCCAATTAGCACCGTCTCGCAACAACGAGGCTTTTTTACGAGCATCCTGGACGGTCCTTTGAGCGCCTGCAACGAGTCCATAACTTACATCATTAAGAAGCCCCCTCTTTTTGAGAGAATCCCTTATTCTGTAGAGTATGCTGAATTGAATCAGTCGATCTTCAATGGTTGGAATGCAGATTATTCGAAATCCACCAGATGGCTTAGGCCTAGCGATAGCCAGAAGGGGCTGTGGCGTAAAATTAGAGGCCAGACGACGCGACCTCAGCGAAGGAATACGCCAAGCACGCTCAGCATCAAACTGTGCACCACTTACTCGGTCGATACCAAAGCAACTTGACTTTAAGCGGCGACGCTCCAAGTCCCAAACTATATTAAGTTCTGAGGGCGCAAATATCCGCTGAAGAGCATTCCTTTGCCTAGTTGCCGCCAACCTCACCTAAATCACCCACGTTGGCGGTTCACCAGGAGCCGACCTTCCGCGAGCGGAGTGTCGGTATGTGCCATGTGCCCAAGGGCCCGGCTTACGGCCAAGAGACCGCGTTTCGCCG
>NZ_JAPFGW010000055.1:0-1024 GCF_059803595.1 Blastomonas sp. 34TW | reverse complement strand
AGTTGGGCACTCTAAAGAAACCGCCGGTGATAAGCCGGAGGAAGGTGGGGATGACGTCAAGTCCTCATGGCCCTTACACGCTGGGCTACACACGTGCTACAATGGCGGTGACAGTGAGCAGCTAGATCGCGAGATCATGCTAATCTCAAAAAGCCGTCTCAGTTCGGATTGTTCTCTGCAACTCGAGAGCATGAAGGCGGAATCGCTAGTAATCGCGGATCAGCATGCCGCGGTGAATACGTTCCCAGGCCTTGTACACACCGCCCGTCACACCATGGGAGTTGGATTCACCCGAAGGCGCTGCGCTAACCCGCAAGGGAGGCAGGCGACCACGGTGGGTTCAGCGACTGGGGTGAAGTCGTAACAAGGTAGCCGTAGGGGAACCTGCGGCTGGATCACCTCCTTTCTAAGGATATCGGCAGAAAGCGCCTGGTTTCGTACCGGGAAGAGCTTCTTCCATTCCAAAGAACATTGCCGTCGTCCTCATGTCCCTTCATCCTGGAGAATTTGCCGCGTTCGTGTGGCAAATGAAGCCGCCTTTGGGCAGCACGGGCTTGCCCGCCGAGGCCGAAAGGTCGCAGGTGGGGCCGGTAGCTCAGGTGGTTAGAGCGTACGCCTGATAAGCGTAAGGTCGGAGGTTCGAGTCCTCCTCGGCCCACCATATGGACGCGCTGTTTGAATGGCCTTTTTGCGAAGGTTGTTCAGGCGATCATGGTTGGGGGCCTTAGCTCAGCTGGGAGAGCACCTGCTTTGCAAGCAGGGGGTCATCGGTTCGATCCCGATAGGCTCCACCATTTCGACACTCCAGAGATGAAGACACCGAATTCCGGTGCGGCCGCAAGGTTTGCATCGGTTGCGCAGGCCATGAGATGGCCTGTTCTTTGACATTGTGAATGGGTTTTTTAATCGATGCCGTGGTTGCATCGTGGCGGTTCCGCAAGGGATCGTTCGCGTTGCCAATCACACATTCATTTCAAAATGAATATCTGGCTGAGAATAATCATCCACACCGAACAAGCCGTGG
>NZ_JAPFGW010000053.1:0-1068 GCF_059803595.1 Blastomonas sp. 34TW | reverse complement strand
CTGAGTTTGCCAGCATGATCGGGGGGACATTCCCGATCGCGCTGTGCGGTCGCTCTTCGTTGTAGTGTCTACGCCACGCCTCCAGCTTTTCGCAAGCATCTTCCAGCGATAGGAACCAGTGCGCGTTCAGGCATTCGCTGCGCAGTTTGCTGTTGAACGCCTCGATGAACGCGTTGTCTGTGGGCTTGCCAGGGCGGGAGAAGTCCAGGATCACACCGCGCTGGTAAGCCCACAGATCCATGTCCCGAGAGATAAACTCGCTGCCATTGTCCACCCTGATGGTCTTGGGGTAGCCGATCTCCCGGCATGCCTGTTCCAGCGTGGCTACCACGTCCTCGCCCCGGTAGCTGAACCGCGGATCGACCACCGGCGATAGCCGGGAGTAGGTATCGACCACCGTCAGGATGCGCAGCTTCCGGCCGGTCGCCAGCTGGTCGTGAACGAAGTCCATCGCCCACACATCGTTCGGCCGGATCGCAGTAGCACGATCCTCACGCAGCTTCGCTTTGACGCGCCGCTTGGGCGTCTTGTTGCGCAGCTGCAAGCCCAACTCTCTGTAAAGCCGATAGACCTTCTTTGCGTTCACGACCCAGCCTTCCCGGCGCAGGATGTGATAGACACGACGATAGCCGTAGCGGACGTGCGTCTCGCAGATTTCCTTGATGCGTTTCTTCAAAAAGGCCGGATCGGTGCGGCGGGACTGATAGTGGTAACTGGAAGTGTCGAGCGGCAGAACCCGGCAGGCCCTCCAGATCGACACGCCCCAGTCCAACAGCATCCCGTCGACCAGCTCGCGCTTCCGATCCGGCCTCAGAGCTTTCGCTTGATGACATCCTGCAGCATCTCGCGATCGAGCGTCAGATCGGCGACGATCTTCTTGAGCCGGCTGTTCTCGTCCTCCAGCTCACGCAGCCGCCGCATCTCCGATGGCAGCAGCCCCGCGTATTTCTTCTACCAGTTGAAATAGGTCGCCTGGCTGATACCTGCCTTGCGGCAGACCTCAGCGACGGGCGTGCCTTCCTCGCCCTGCTTTATGACGAACGCCTTCTGCGCGTCCGTGAACTTAGA
>NZ_JAPFGW010000052.1:0-1201 GCF_059803595.1 Blastomonas sp. 34TW | reverse complement strand
CCGCCAGGCGTGCAAGCTCAGGTCGATTTTGCCCGGTTTGTTGTCGAATTTGCAGACGAGCCTGGCGTCAGCCGGATCGTCTGGCTGTTCGGCCTGGTTCTGGGCCATTCCCGCTTCCTGTTTGCAAGATACGTCATGCATCAGGACCTCCAGACGCTGCTGCGCTGCCACATGGCGGCCTTCGATGCCATCGGCGGGGTGCCGATCGAAATCCTCTACGACCGCATGAAGACAGCAGTGACGGGAGAGGATGATCAGGGTCACATCATCTACAACCGTTCATTGCTGGCACTGGCGCGGCATTATCGCTTCATGCCACGAGCGTGCCGTCCCTACAGGGCCAAGACGAAGGGAAAGGTGGAACGACCGTTCAGCTACATCCGCAGGGACTTCTTCCTTGGGCGAAACTTCCGCAATCTGGAGGACCTCAATGCCCAGCTCATCGACTGGCTGGACACGGTCGCCAATGTCCGAGTGCATGGCACGACACAGCGCATCATCGCCGAGGCCTTTGCAGCTGAGCAGCTGGATCTCCAGTCACTGCCTGCACAGCCCTATGACGCGGTCCTCAAGCTGGAACGCCGGGTGAGCCATGATGGCATGGTATCGGTGGGCGGCAATTATTACAGCGTTCCTGATCGCACCCGCCGGGTGGTCGAAATCCAGCAACTGCCCGATCGTATCAGGATCCTCGACATGGGCGAGATCATTGCCGAACATGCGGTGCTGGAAGGCCGCCGGCAGAGCCGGATCGATCCCGCTCATCGCACTGGAAACAATGTAGCCAGGCGTACAGGCCGAGGTCAGGACGTCATTGCTGTTGGAAGAATCGGGGAACGCGTTCCTGTCCGATCGCTGGCAGTCTATCAGGCCATTGGAGCTCAGCTCGCTCAGGGAGACAGGACATGACACAAGGTCCTGCCGCATCGCGGATCGATAATATCCGTCGCAGCCTGGTGCACCTCAAAATGCCAAGGGCCCTTGAGATGCTGGATCCCACCATCCGGCGCATCGAACAGGGTCAGATCGATGGGATCGAAGCGATCGACGACCTGCTTGCCGAAGAGCTGTCGTTACGGGAAAACCGCAGGGTGAAGGCCGCGCTGCGCATGGCAAGGCTCCCTGTCATCAAGACGCTTGCCGGATACGACTTCTCGTTCCAGCCATCTTTGGACCGCAACCGGGTCATGGCATTGGCGGG
>NZ_JAPFGW010000051.1:0-1212 GCF_059803595.1 Blastomonas sp. 34TW | reverse complement strand
CGGCAGACCTCAGCGACGGGCGTGCCTTCCTCGCCCTGCTTTATGACGAACGCCTTCTGCGCGTCCGTGAACTTAGAGCACTTTCATGATGTGCGGAATCGGCGGGGGATTCCCTTTTTGGTGATTATGTGATTCATGGGGAGCCGTCTTGCAGGAGGCGGCGATGGGTTGGCGATCAGGGCAGAGTTACTCGCAGGATTTGCGGGATCGGGTGATAGGCGCGGTTGATGGCGGCATGGCCGTTCGGGAGGCTGCTGCGGTTTTCAAGGTAAGCATTGCCTATATCTACAAGGCGCTGATCCGTCGCCGTCTGACCGGCGACACACGGGCCAATCCCGTCCGAGGTCGGCCACCGCGCAAACTGTCGCCCGAGCAAGAACAGGCGCTTGGGGCGCACATCCGGTCACGCCCCGGCATTACATTGGCTCAGGCGCAGAGCTGGTTGCAGTCGGAGCACGGCGTCACGCTCAGCATCGGTGCCATGTGGAATACCGCCCGCCGTCTCGGCTTGTCTTTCAAAAAAAGCCCTGCGCGCCAGCGAACAGGATCGACCCGACGTCGCCGCAAGGCGCAAGCTTTGGAGGGCAGCGCAGCCGTTCATAGATCCTGAAAGCCTGGTTTTTCTGGATGAGACGGGCGTCAACACGAAGATGGCTCGGCTCTATGGCTGGGCCCCGGTGGGCGAACGCTGCCACGACAGCGCCCCGTTCGGCCATTGGAAGACGATGACGTTCATCGCGGGGCTGCGGTTGACCGGGATGATAGCACCCTGGGTGCTCGATGGCCCGATGGATGGAACCGCCTTTTGCGCCTATGTCCGCCATATCCTCGCACCCACCCTGAAACGCGGCGATGTCGTCGTGCTCGACAATCTCCCCGCCCACAAGGTTGTCGGGGTCCGCGAGGCCATCGCAGAGAAGCGGGCGCAAATCTTCTATCTGCCGCCCTACAGCCCCGATCTGAACCCCATCGAAATGGCCTTCTCAAAGCTCAAGGCATTGATCCGGCATGACCCGCCACGCAGTATCGACAGCCTCGTCGAGCGCATCGGTCTGCTCCTCGATCGCTTCGTTCCGACTGAATGCGCCAACTTTTTCCAGGCCGCTGGATATCAACGGTCATGATGAAAATGCTCTAGATGCCTTCATGCCGTAACTCCTCGCCCAGCCAAGAAAGATTACGGCGGGAAACTCTACCGGCAAGTGGTCCAGT
>NZ_JAPFGW010000050.1:0-1226 GCF_059803595.1 Blastomonas sp. 34TW | reverse complement strand
CCATGACTGCTCCTCAAAAAGCAGTCTTGAATCAGAACCAAACGGGTTTGGGAATCCCTTTTGTCAACACGACCTAGATTCGAAACTGGTCGCCGATTCGTGCGACTGGTCCGGAATAGGCAACCAGGGTGGTTGCGATTCGCGGCCAGCCCGGTCGGAAAATGCAACCACCCCGGTCTGGATTCCCGACCAGGGCGGTCGAGATTCCTGACCACCCCGGTCGTGATTTCCGACCACCCTGGTCAGGAATTCCGACCAGGGGCTTCCCGCCCGCCAAAGAAATGATTCGAACCCGTGTCGGAAGCGGATGAGGGGGCAGCCCTTCTGGAAAGACAGGAAGGTGATTGGACATGGAGCAGGACACGCATGTGGCGCACGAAATCGCCGTCAGCGATGTGGCCTTCGAACAGATCGTAAAGGCCATCGCCTCGCTAAGCCTGGAACGAAGCCGCTTCGTAAAATTCAAAGACGTCCTTCTCTATGCCCTGGCGAGATATCAGGAGCCGAAGGAAGTTCATGCAGCTGGCTTGGTCGCTCAACTCCCTGTGGACGGCCCCATCCGCATCTATGTGCGGCTCAATTCGAAGGAAAATGCGGCTGTCGAACGTCTGAAAGTGGAGCTGAACGCCAAAACGAAAATCCATTGCGGCGTACGAGAAACCCTTGTGTTCTGTGCCTTGCTTGTTGCGCAGGGTGAATTTTCTACTTGCAAAATTCCCGCTAGCAAGATCACACTATGAAATTGCATGGTATGGCATGGCGGAGGCATGGATGTGCAAGGGGACGCCCGAGGTCGTGGGAGTAAAGGCCCATAGCGTAAACAGAATGTACGCTGCTCTGATCAAGGAACAGATGCAGCTGCGCCACACGAGCCTCAGAAAGATGGCCGATGAAGGGGTACTCAAACGGAGCCGCCGTGCAGGCTTCTTTGAAAGGCTCGAAGCCGGCAGCTTGACCATCGACGAATTCCAGAGAGTCCTTGTTCACCTCGAGATTGACCCAATCAGAGCCGGCCTCGTCCTGCTGTGCTATGAAAGCGCCAGCTCCTACGAAGACCCATGCTGCGAGACGACCGCCTTGGTTGCTGTCGCACTGGCCGCCCGGCTACCAAGCGAACTCGCAGCCTGCGAAGGGCAGTTCGAGACCATTCGTCAAAGCCTGTGTGACACGATCGCCCGTAAGACATCGTCGGCCATCGCCAAACACCACATGTCGCTTGAAAGCCG